>NZ_JBAURI010000097.1:0-11688 GCF_049581145.1 Bradyrhizobium sp. | reverse complement strand
GGGTTGAGATGACCATCGGCATCCCAGCTGGCGAGCGGCTCGTAAAACAGCCGCGAGCCGTCCTGGTCCTTGGTGCCGGTGGCAAAGTGCGGATTGAGCAGGGTCGGACCCTGCCACCACAGCAGCTTGAGCGGACCGCCGCCGCCGCGCTTGGTCGGTTTGTAGGGACTTTCGCTCTGCGCCATGGCGACGCCGCCGATGGCAAGAATTTGCGCGGCCATCGGCGCCGTGAGGCCAAAACCGATCATGCGCTTGATGAAGGCGCGGCGGTGCACGCGTCCGTCCTTCACCTCCTCGATCATCGTTTTCAGTTCGGTGTCCGGAAGCATCGTTGCCTCTCGTTCGGTGTGGTTGCAGCAGGCCGCGGGGCGCGCGCGGCCCGCGCCGCGTGGCCTGGGAAGATGGCACACCGAATGCCCCGCACGTCAACGTCTTGCGGCAGAAAGCCAAAGCCCGACCTGGTCGCGGCTTGGGCAGAACGGCGCTCCACCGCACAGCGCTGCGGCAATCCGGCGGTAAAACCCGCCGAAACGCGCCTTGCATTGCAAAAAATTTGTTCGCCGATCAGATCACGGACATGTCCAGCGGCGGGGCAATGGCAGCTGGCAGCGGGCTGACATAGGGTGTCTGGGCGGTACGCATCCTGAGGTCGGCCTTGGCGGCGGCGATCAGGCCCGGCTCCGACAGCGCCTTGACGCCAAGCCCGGCCATCGCCTTGGCGGCCTGCACCATTGCCTTTTGGGCGGCCGGACTCTTGCCCTGCGCTACCACCTGCCAGGTGTGGAACGGGGTACCAATGGCGACCGTCGGGGCATGAACCTGAACGGTCGGCACCACCCAGCTCACATCGCCGACATCGGTCGAACCGACCAGAGGGTTGCGCCGGGCATCCAGCGGCACCAGGAAATCGGCCAGCGGCCGCTCGGTGGGCTCCATCCCGATGGCGCGATAGACCGCGCCGATGTCCTGCGCGCTCAAGGTGGCGCGAATCTTTGCAGCGAAATCCTTGTCCGCGTCGTCGAAATGCGGCGGCCCGAGATCTTCCATGACGCGGTGCAGGGCCTGTTCGAGCGGCGTATTGGGCAGGATATTGGAAACCGCAGAGATGATCCGCATCTCCATCCCGGTTTCGGTCATCAGCGCGGCACCCTGCGCGATCTTGTGGACTCGTCCGACCAGCTCATTCATGCCGGGAAGATCGCGGGCGCGGATCGAATAACGCACACGGGCATGGGCCTGCACCACGTTAGGAGCAATGCCGCCGGTATCGAGCAGCGCATAATGGACGCGGGCGTCGCTCGGCATGTGCTCGCGCATGTAGTTCACGCCGACATTCATCAGTTCGACCGCGTCGAGCGCGCTGCGGCCGAGATGCGGCGAGGCCGCGGCATGCGAGGTGCGCCCGGTAAAGATGAAATCGGCGCGGGTATTGGCCAGCGACGGCGTCACCGCGACCTCCCAGAAGCTGTGCGGATGCCAGGTGATGGCGATATCGACGTCATCGAAGGCGCCGGACCGCACCATGAAGGCTTTCGCCGCGCCGCCTTCTTCCGCGGGGCAGCCGTAATAGCGCACCCGTCCCCGAACCTGGTGGCCCTCGAGCCAGTCCTTCAGCGCCGTGGCGGCGAGCAGCGCGGCCGAGCCGAGCAGATTGTGGCCGCAGCCATGACCATGGCCGCCGGCCTGCAGCGGACGTGGCTCGGCGACGCCTGCCTCCTGACTAAGGCCAGGCAGCGCGTCGTATTCGCCGAGGAAAGCGATGACGGGACCAGCCTCGCCCCATTCGCCGATCATGGCGGTGGGAATATCCGCGACCTTCTCGGTGATGCGAAAACCCTGGTGGCGCAGTTCGGCGAGATGTTCAGCGGCGGAGCGTGCCTCGGTGTAGCAGATTTCCGGCATCCCCCAGACCTTGTCGCTCAAGGCGATGAAGCGCGGTTTGATTGCGTCGATGCCGCGCCAGATGTCGCTGCGGTTGTCCATGCTCCGGTCCCCTGTTCTGAAGCAGATCCGAGGGCGGAAACTATCAGCTTGGTGCAAGCGGGACCAGCGTACGTTTGCCAGAAGGGACGGCAGGTTCGGCCACAGCATCGAACCCCCGTCGCGCAACCCGATTATTTTCGTCGCGCGTCATTGGCAGGAATGACGATATCCATCATGGCCAAGAAACGTCCGCGATCCTTCATCGTAGGAGCGATAGCGGCGAGCGCAGGCATCGGAGCGGGAGGTGCTGAACGGCACCGACGCCAGCGCATTCTCGGTTGGATCTGGCGAAGGCCGGCCGGCGTTCAGGACATCCGCGTTGGGATGATAGAAGGCGAAAGCGCCCGGCTCCCCGATGGCCGCCTGGGCAAACAACGGTGTGGCCATTGTGGTGACCGTCAAGAGAGAAAGCACCGCCACGCGGGCGGCTTTGGATCTGGTCATGACTTCTGTTCTCCATCAGTCGGATTGCCGGGAGATTCGCGGACGCTGGTCGGCTTCCAAAACGCCGATCTCGGATGGTGCCCTGATCGGATCAGACGCACTTGCCTCAACGTAATCTGGAGATTATCGCCCGCCATGAAATCGGGCTTCCACAAGCTAAAGTGATCTTTCGTGATCAAGCTTCAGCCTCGGCAATATTCAACCAGGCGTCGAACTTGTCATCAGGCTTCCGGAGCCTGGCGTCAAAACCGCCAAATGCAGGCTCAGTTTGCAGGCTCACGTTTTAGCGGACGCGCGCCCGAACTCAGCAATGGCGATCCCGGCATGACTCGAACATGCGACCTACGGTTTAGGAAACCGCCGCTCTATCCAGCTGAGCTACGGGACCGCGGTCCCGCGCGTGAGCGCGCAGGACATAGCCATGTCCATAGCAGAGCCGCCAAGCGATCGGAAGCCTTGCGCAAGCCTGAAAATGCATGAATTCCAGTGGGCGAGCGGGCCTATTTCTGATCGACGACGTGCTTCAGAACAAGGCTTGACAGCTGCGTCACCAGCGCCCGCAGCCGGGCGTTCTCTTCGAGCAGCATGATCATGTCGGTATTCAAATCGGAATCGAAGCCATCGTCATCATCGCGAAGCCGTGATTCAGGAATTCGAGTATCACTGGTTCCCGGCGGAAATACATTTCCCATCACTTAAAACTCCTTGCAACCAAACCCCGCCGAGTCCGGTCGATTACGAATGATTCGAAGAGTCCGCTGAGTCGGCGTCGAAATTTGGACGGTTCGAAGGGGAAATTGAAGCGACGATGCAGCAAACAATTGGCACCGCTCCGAGCGCGCCGATCGAGCCTGTTTCGGCACCGGATTGCAGCGGACCGGCTGTTGCAACGCCGCGATGTCTGGAGCAACCGTCGTCGCGCGCCAACTTTTTGTTTGCACACGATCTTTTTACAAAAGACGGCGCGGCGCAGCCCGCATGCCGGATGAAGTCAGGCTTGCGCGGGAAAATGCGCTAGCGCTCCAAGGCGCAGCCGGGCAGATCGAACGAGGCCCTGAGCTTGCAGGACGATGTCAACATTTTGTCGGCGTCATGGCCGACATCCCGCACGTCCCACACGTTATGATTGGCGGGATGATTGGCGGGCCAGCCTGATTGGATGATTGGGATGGCAGCCAGATTGGGGGCGACAGCCTCGCGCGGCCATCGCAGCCGCAGAGGCGGCCCGCGCGTGTAGTGGTAGACGCCCCCAGCTTCCGCCATGCAGCTGTTCTCGAGAGTGCCGTGATTCGGAACGGTGTCAAGCGTGCCGCAGCAGATCTCGCGAGGCCTTTTGATTGCCCCGTTCACCCGCCCGAATCGGCCGGCCTATGTCGTGCGTTCGCCGCGCGCAGCCACCAGCGCAGCCAGCACCTCGCCCGCCTCGCCGGCTTCGCGAAATCCGGCGATCACGCCATGACGGTCCGCCTCGGGGCGATTCTGGCTCATCTTCCACTTGCCCTCGATCCTCAGAATCGGAATCTCGACGCCGACGATGGCCCGCATCTGCGCGGCGACGAAATCCGACGGCGCATCATCGACCGCCCATGGCTCGGCGCGCCGGCCTTCGCGGCTCGCGGTCAGGTCGTCGAGTTGTCGGCGCAGCCAGGCGTCATCGTTGACGATCCGGGGACGTCCCCAGGCGTGAACGGTGGCGTAGTTCCAGGTCGGGACGACCTTGCCGGTGTCGCGCTTGGTCGCGTACCAGGATGGCGTCACATAGTCCTGCGGCCCCTGGAACACCACCAGACATTCCTCGACCGTCTCCAGCTCGCGCCATTGCGGATTGGCGCGCGCGATGTGGAGACGCAGCGTGCCGTTCTCGGAAGCGGCGGCGTCAATCAGGACCGGATACGGATTGGCGAGCAGCCCGGCCGGTCCGGCGGTCACCAGCAGGCCCAGCGGATAGTCGCGGATCAACTCGTGCTGGACGGAAAGGCGGTCCTCACGAAAGGCGGGTGGCTGGTACATGGCGGCTCTCGGTTCCTGTTCGACATTCTTACGGCATTTTTGCAGGATTCTCGCCGGATTGGAGCCGAAACCATAGCACAATGTGCCTCCGCCCGAGATATGACCCGCGTCCGGAACCATGTTATCTTGAATTCCGGCCTCTGACCCTCCGTCGCTCGGCAGCAAGATGTCCCCTTCAGATGAAAAGAACGGCGGCGACGATATTTCGCTTCGCGGCCGGAACCGAGCCAACTCCACATTCCTGATGTTGGCCGCCGGCCTCTTGCTGTTCGCCGCCGTGGTTGGCGCGGCCTACTTCATCGTGCGCCCGACGATCCTGCGGATTGCGGTCGGCCCTTCGGGGAGCGACGACCTGCAATTGATCCAGGCGATGGCGCAGAACTTCGCCCAGCAGAGAGACTGGGTGCGGCTCACCGTCGTCCCGACGGCGGGAGCGGTGGAAAGCATTGCCGCGCTGAAGGACGGCAAGGCCGACCTGGCGGTTGCACGCACCGACGAGGATCTGCCTGAGGGCGCGCGAGCGGTCGCCATCGTGCGCAAGAACGTCGTCGTGCTGTGGGCGCCGACCGGGGCGGCGCGCAAGGCGCCGCACAAGGAGGCAAAATCCAAGATCAAGGCGATCAACGATCTGCCGGGTCACCGCATCGGCGTGATCGGCCGCACCCAGGCGAATATCACGCTGCTCCATATCATTTTGAAGGAATCCGGCGTCGATCCGGACAAGGTCGAAGTCGCGCAGTTCAGCACGGACCAGATCAACGAGATGGTGCACGATGCGACGATCGATGCATTCATGACGGTCGGACCGCTCGACAGCAAGATCACGACGGAAGCCATTCTGGCGACCGCGCGCGGCAGGGGCGAGCCGACATTCCTGCCGATCGACGTATCGGAGGCGATCGCCGCCAAGCATCCGCTCTATGAATCCGAGGAAATCCCGGGCAGCGCCTTTACGTCCTCACCCGCGCGGCCCGACGACACCGTCGACACGGTCGGAGTCAATCACCTGATCGTCGCACTGAAATCGCTGTCGGAGACCGCGGTCGGCGACCTGACCCGGCAGATCTTTGCGGCCAAGCCGGCACTTGCCAGGGAACTGCCGACTGCCGCGAAGATCGAAAAGCCCGATACCGACAAGGATGCCGCGCTTCCCGCCCATCCCGGCGCCGCCGCCTATATCGACGGCACCGAACGAACCTTCATGGACAAGTACAGCGACTACATCTGGTTCGCCATCCTGGGGGTCTCGGTGATGGGCTCCGCCACTGCCGCCGTGCGGCATTATTTCAAGCGCGACGAGCGCCGGATGAACACGATGCATCGCGAAAAGCTGGTGGCCGCGATCACGCAGGTGCGGAAAATCAGATCTCTCGAAGAACTGGATGCACTGCAATCCGAGGCCGACGACATCCTGCGCGAAACCCTGGCGTGCTTCGACGATGGCGCGATCGAGGATTCCGACCTGACGGCCTTCAGTCTCGTGCTCGATCAGTTTCATCACGCCGTGTCCGACAGGCGAGCCGCGCTCGCCGGGAGCCCCGTCAACACCCAGCGCGCGCGCGCCGGGTTGTGACAGCGCGCCGCGAATCGGGCCTCTACCCTAAGCGGCCCTGCCTGCCGCGAAGTTCTGGAGCCAGGCGAGATATCGCGCTTTCGCAAGCCCTTCGAGCACGAACTTGACATGCAATCCGTTGTCTTTTCGACCACAGACTTCAAATGGCACCGGCTCGGCCAGGCCTTGTATGGCGATCAATCCGGTCTCGCCGACGACTAGATCGAGTTTTCCAGCGACAAAGGCGCCGCCTTCCGAGATATCGATGATCCGCGCGGACGATTGCCCGCGACCGACGATCTGGGCAGGCAGATCGGCGCGATGCCGCCGTTCATCGCGCCGGTCCGCTTCGTCGGCCGACGTGCGCACGACGCGAACCAGCAGTTCCTTCAAGTCCGAAACATTCGACGCCACCGCTGAGATCGCTTCGCGAACGCCCGCGGCCCGGTCAGAGACGGCGTCGGCATCACGGCTGACATGAGCGATCTTGGACGACACCTGCTGCACCGCGGTCGCTGACGACGTGACATTGCGGGCGATCTGGTTGGTCGCCTCGTTTTGCTGGGACACGGCAGCGGCGACCGCGCCGGCAACATCGTCGATCTCGGCAATATGCGTGCCGATGTCCCTGAATCCCGCCACGGTCGCGTCGGTCGCGGACCGTATCTCGGCGATCAGGCGTCCGATTTCGTCAGTCGATTTGGCGGTCTGGGTCGCAAGTGACTTCACTTCAGCGGCGACCACCGCAAAGCCCTTGCCGGCTTCGCCGGCGCGGGCAGCCTCGATCGTGGCGTTGAGCGCCAGCAAATTGGTCTGATCGGCGATGCCGCTGATCAGCTTCGTCATGTCGTCGACCTTTGCGACCACGGCGGACAAAGACTGAATCGACCTTTGCGCATTGCCGCTACGGTCCACCGTGGCTTTGGTGACGGCGCTGACCTTGCACACCTGCTGGCCGATGTCGCGGATCGAGGCGATCAATTGCTCGGCGGACGCCGAGACCTGCTCGGCATTCGCGCGCGCCTGCTCCGACGATTCGGCAACGGCCTGCGCCTCGAGGGAAAGCCCATGCGCCAGCGACAACAGGCCCCCGGCGGCGCCGTCAACGTCGCGCGTGGCGCCCGCGATCGACTCGACCGAGATGTTGGTCTCATGCTCGACATTATCCGCCATGCGCAGCATGGCCTGCTTGCGCTCGGCCGTGGCCGCCACCTGCATCTGCTGCTTCTCCCGGCCGAGCCGATCGATGCGAACCGCATAGTCACGAAGTTTTTCGGCCGCACGACCGATCGATCCGAACTCATCGCGACCGCCTGACTTCGGCACGACGACATCCGTCTTGCCCTGCTCGAGGTCGTGCAGGACCGAGGCGAGATGGCGCAGCGGGGAGGCGATCCGAAGGTGGGCATAGAGCAGGATCGCCACCGCCGCCAGCGCGGCGACAGCTCCCAGCACGTCGAGAAGCTGCGTCAGCGATTGGGCCTCCGCCGCAGCCGTCTGCCGCTTGACGAGAACAACACAAGTGCCGAGGGTCGCAAGCAGAAGCAGCGCCATCAACGCGTTCGACAGCATGACCTTGGCGCTGAGGGAGAACTTCGGCGGCGGCATATGCTCCGGTCCTTCAATCCAGTCGAATTGGCACGAACGACCGCGCCGACGCATACGCCCCTGTAGCGGCTGGCTGCCGCAAATCAGTAAATCATTATTTTAATATTGGGCGCGGCTTAACGTGCCGCTAACTCGATGAAACCCTGGGCTTTGCTGACGCAGCTTCCCCGTAGTCTTACGGCGGAAACGAACTCGGCCCGCGCGCAAGGACGCTCTCAATGCGCCTCCGGTCCGAGCAACGGCTGCAGGACGAATATGCCGAACTGCGCGACCAAATCTCCGAGCACCATGTGACTGCCACAAGCGCGGAGATTGCCGCACATGCTCACCTTCACGCGCCGGCGGCTTTTTTTCGGAATCAACGACGCCAACGCGACCTCTTGCCGGCCGCGGGCTGGCGTTCCCTGCTCTCTCCGCGAGACCAGCGGCGGCGGAACCTCCGGGCCGCGGCGGCCGGCAATCCGCTGCCGCAACGGCGCGGCGGCCTGCCAGCTGATGCGCCGCCTCCCTGCGATCACGTTTCCGTTTTGGCCGTCGACGATTCCGCTACCCAAGCCGCGGACGATGGTCTATTAGCCCGTCGCGCCATGCTCGCGTGGCGCGCCTCGCCCCTGCCTGGGCGTGCGGCGCCGGGTTATGTGATAGGAAGCTGCCGGCAGTCGAGCCCCTCAGGAGCGATATCCCGGTTCGATTTGTCGGATCGATATGCCAACGTCTGGACAACCGCGCAGGCCTCACCTTCTTCAAGCCGTTTCAAGCCCGAGGGAAGCAGATATTCGATGATCAGTCGGTCGGTCATTTTCGGCGTGCTGGCGAGTACCCTTGTCGGTGTCGCCGCATCCCCTGCGCAGGACAGCCGCAATCTCGTGGAGTCCAAGGAGTCGCTCTACAATAACATTTATGTGTACGAGCAGCCGCCCTATGTCAGCATGACCTTCGGCTACAATCGCAGAATCTATACCGAGAGCATGTACAATACGCAGGACGACAAGGACCTGCCGGTCGAGTATACGCGCTACATGACAGCGAGCCTGATGTATGCGAAGGACGTTCACTCGATCCTCGAAATCGGTTTCGGCGGCGGTCGCACCTCCTGGTACCTGCATCGCTTCCTGCCCAACGTCCAGGTGACGTCGGTGGAGCTCGACCCGGCCGTGCTGGAGCTGGCGAAAAAATATTTCGGCATCCACGACGAGCCAAAATTCCAGGTCGTCAACCGCGACGGCCGGATTTTTCTGACCGAGTCGAAGGACCGCTACGACATCATCCTGATCGACGCCTATCGCGGGCCGTTCGTGCCGTTCCATCTCCTGACCAAGGAATTCTACGAGATCGTCAAGAACCACCTCGCCGATGGCGGCGTTGTCGCGCAGAACGTCGAGCCATCGACCATGCTGTTCGACTCCGCGGTGAAGACGATCAACGCCGTCTTCCCCCAGCTCGACTTCTACAAGGCGGACGGCAATATCGTCACCGTCGCCTATGACGGTGCGGAGCGCAAGCCGGAGGATCTCGCCGCGGTTGCGAACGAGAGGGACAAGGCCTACGGCCTGCGCTACAGCCTTGCCGACATGCTCAATCAGCGTCGGCGCATCCAGATCGAGGGCGGCCAGGTCATCGACGCCAGCGCCAAGGTGCTGACGGACGATTTCGCGCCGGTCGAGGCGCTCAAGAATATCGAGCGCCACAACAGGAAGATGCCTTGACGAAATCCGGGCTCTTTCTCTCGGTCATGGTCTATTGCTGTGCGTTCCTGGTCGGCGGCGTGCTGATGGGCTTCGAGATGCTCGGCAGCCGCTATCTGTTTCCCTATTTCGGCGGCGGCATCGGCACCTGGGCGAGCCTGATATCGACGGTGCTGTGCGCGCTCGCGATCGGCTATTTCACCGGCAGTTCGATCGTCGCGCGGCATCCCTCGCCGCGGACCATCGCCGTCTCGATCGTGATCGCCGCGGCCTATCTGGCCGGCGTGCCGGCAACGGCCGATCCCGTGATGGCCCGCATCCTGAGCACGATCGGGGATGGCGCCTGGGCCACACTTCTGGCTTCGACAGCGCTGCTGCTGGTGCCGCTGACCTTGCTCGGCACGTTTTCGCCGATCGCGGTCAGCCTGTTGGCGCACAAGGCCGACGATGCCGGCCGCGTGGCCGGGCTGGTCTACGGCGTCTCCACGATCGGCAACGTCGTCGGCACGCTCCTGACCACCTTCACATTGATTCCGACGATCGGTTCGCGCGCGATCACCTATATCTTTGCCCTGGTGCTCGCCGTCTGCGCTGCCGCTTTGTTCGTTCCTGCTCCGAAGCAGCCGTTGAAAGGCCGGCGCTGAATGATGCCGCAGATCGCTCCGCTGCTCCGCAAGCTTGCCAGGCCGATCGCTGCATCGCTCGCGCTCCTGATGCATCTTGCGCCTGTCCGGGCCGAGGAAATTCCGATCGAGCTCTGGGACGGCCAGCGCGCAATGGCCGACATCGCCGAGCAGTTGCGCTTCACGCCACGATCGCTCGACACTGCAGGCCACCAGAAGACCATCGACTTCATCAAGGCCGAACTCGCCAAGACCGGCGTTGACGCCGTCACGGAGCAGCGCTGGGTCTTTACCGACGTTGGCGGCCACCAGCATGCCATGACCAACATCGTCGCGCGATTCCAGGCATCCAATCCGCGCCGCATCATCGTCGGCACGCATTACGACAGCATCGTCAGAGCCTATCGCGACGCCAAGAATCCGAACGCGCCGATGCCGGGGGCCAACAACTCGGCTTCGGGCGTAGCGATGCTCCTGGAGACCGCGCGCGTGCTGTCGAAGCTGCCGAAGCCCCCGGTCGGCATCGACATGATCTTCTTCGACGGCGAAGAGGGACCAAAATCCCTCGGCGCCGGCGATCCGCAATGGTTTGCGATCGGCTCGCCCCATTTCGCCGAGCATCTGAAAGACTATTATCCGGCAGCCAGACCGGAAAAGGCCGTCATCTTCGACATGGTCTGCGACAGGGATCTGCAGCTCAAGCCTGAACCTGCCTCGCTGGTCAGCGCGCGGGCCGAGGTGGAGAAGTACTGGAGCGCCGGGGCTGCAATCGCGCCCGCTTCGTTCATGTCGAAGATCACCGATTATCCGATCAGCGACGACCACACCGCATTGGCCGAAGCCGGCATTCCAAGCTTCCTGGTGATCGATTTCGAGTACGAGCCGTTTTTCAACACCACGGAAGACACGATCGACAAATGCGCCGCGGCCAGCCTCGAGGCGGTCGGGCGCACGACGCTGCGCTATCTGTATCTGCCTTGATCGCGGCAGCCCGCCGTCAGCCCGCCATCGCGAAGCGGCTACGGCGACAGCGGCGGCGAATCCAGCACGTTCGGTGGGCGATCGCAGCCGGCGCGCCTCCGCAGCATCGCGTCGAACGCGGCCTTGATGGCGCCGACGGCCATGTCCTTGTAGGGATAGTCCGCATTGTCGTCATGCACCAGCATCGAGGCGTTGACTTCGAACACCACGACATCGCCCGAGGCGTCGAGCGCGCAGTCGATGCCGAAATAGTCGAGCCCGATGCGCTCGCGGATCGTCTGCAACGCCTGACTTTGCGCGACATTGAAGATCGCGCCGGGGTTCGACAGGAACGCGGCTTCCTCCTGCTGCATCCAGGGCTGATTGGCCATGTCGGTATTGACGTGATGAACCTTCCAATCGTCGCCGATCGCCAGATGATAGGGCAGCACGTCGCCGTCGACAAAGATGAAGCGGTATTTGCGGAAATGGCCGTCGGCCGACTGGGTGTCGACATATTCGATGACGTAATTGTCGCTGTCGTTGCGTTGCGCCAGGAAATCCGAGAGCTCGGCAAGACTTGCGATCTTCTCGAAATCGTCCCCGCCATGGGTGCCCGCGGTCCGCGCCAGCAGCGGGCATGAGAACGGCAGCAGGGCCGCGAGGGCCGCGACGGAGACGTCGGCGCCGGCATCGAGGCGCACGATCTGCGGAATGCGGCAGTTGGCGATGCCCGGCAGCAGCGCGGCCACCGCGTCGCGGGTCGTTCGCTTGATCTTGTCGGGATCGTTGACGACGGGCTTTTTGAGCTTTTCAACCAGCC
>NZ_JBAURI010000096.1:0-2948 GCF_049581145.1 Bradyrhizobium sp. | reverse complement strand
GCGCCATGCCAAGCTGTGGTTCGCGGGCAGAGCCAATAACTGGGACCTCGCGGCTTATGAAATTGACGAGATCATGGAAGGCCTGGAAGACGCCGAGCAGCAGTTTCCGACCCATGACGGCGTTCCCGTTGCTGCCATGATCAAGGCCAACATCGATCCGGCGGTCGACGAACTCAGAAAGGCGGTCGAAGCCAAGAGCAGCGACGGATTTGCCGCCGCCTTCGACAATCTCACCAGCGCCTGCAACAGCTGCCACACAGCGGCGAACAAGCAGTTCATTCGCATCCAGCGGCCGACCGCGCCGCCACTGAGCAATCAGGACTTTGCACCATGACGGTACCGGGCCGCTGAGCGCGCAGGATGGGTCGAACGAAGAGGCCGGGCTCGACAACGAAACCCATCGCGGCGCGGCGAGCGATGACTTTCGCAAGGGCTCGACGCATCCTGCCCGCTAATCCCGCGCTTAACGTGCGCGGCGCTTCTGAGATGTGAGGAGTCATGTCATCAAGCCTGATCGTAACGACGGATGATCTGCTGGCGATGCTCGACCGGCTGCTTCTGCACAAGCTTCAGGATTATCATCAGGACCTATGGCTGGAATATCAGAGTCAGCGGTGGGACCGGCTCTATGCCAGCCGGAACGCAGCAATCCCTTTCTTCGTTGATTGGCCGGATGAAAGCCTGGTGTCCTGTTTCGAGTCGGGAGAGCTCCGGCCGGGACGGGTGCTGGAATTGGGCTGCGGACATGGCCGGAATGCGCGATATTTCGCCGGCCGGGGCTGCCAAGTCGATGCCGTGGATTTTTCCAAGGAAGGGGTCGCGTGGGCGATGGAAAAGAACGAGCCGGGTCAGGATATAAGTTATCTGTGCAAATCAATATTCGACTTGGACCTTCGCCAGCCGACATACGACATCGTCTACGACAGTGGATGCTTTCACCACCTTCCGCCGCACCGGCGACCTGGCTATCTGGGGCTGGTGAAGCGCGCGCTGAAACCTGCAGGCCGCTTCGCGCTGGTATGCTTTACGCCCGATGGCGGTTCAGGGCTCGACGATTTCGAAGTCTATCGACAGTGGAAGCTTACGGATGATCGTGGTCAGGGGCTTGGCTACACGAGCTCTCACTTGAGAGAGGTTTTCTCTCCAGGTTTTGAAATCCTGTCGCTGCGGAAAATGCAAGAGGCTCCGCCCGACCGAAAGCTCTTTGGCAAGGATTTCCTTTGGACCGTGCTCATGAAGCCAATACCCTGACAAGGTCCTGCGGTTGAAGTCGCAAGCTTGGCAGGAGCCGGACGTTGGCCGGCATCAAATGCCGACGCGTTGCCCGCGGCGGCGCGGTGATCCCGCCCGCAGGCTAGCCGGGCTCGCCGTGGCGCGGTACTGTTGTTATCCGCCTCAAATTGTCCCGGCTGCAACGCAGGTGCCCAATGGACAGCGATCCCTCAAAGATCCCGGTCGAGCCGATCCCGTTCGAGCATGGCCTGCCCCGCTTCGCGCACAGCCTCGGCAGAGGGCATCCCAGGATCGTCGCGATCGGCTCGTCGACGACGGCGGGCGAAGGCAACATCAAGCCCTATCCGGCGCGACTATTGGAGTTTCTTCAGGCCCAATATCCGAACGCCGGGATCACCCTGGCCAACAGGGGAGCCAGCGGCCAGGAGGCGCCGATCGAGCTGCAGCGGTTCGATACCGACGTCATCGCCGACAGGCCCGATCTGGTGATCTGGCAGGTCGGCACCAACGCGGTCTGGCAAGGCCCGGGGCAGACGCCGCCACCTCCCTCCTTCGACGAAACCACCGCGGCGATCCGCGAGGGACTGGTCAAGCTGCGAGACCGGACGCAGGCCGACGTCATCCTGATGGACCTGCAATATGTGCCGGCCGTGCTGACGCCGGCCAACAAGGACAAGGCGATCGCGATGGTCGAGGCGATCAGCGCGCTGGCGCGCGACGCCGCCGTCAATGTGTTCCGCCGTTTCGCCTTCATGAAGGGCCTGCATGAGGTCGAGCAGGTCTCGTTCGACCGGATGGTCGACCCGACCGATGTCAGCCGGCTGCACGACAGCGACTGGGCCACCGAGCGCGTGGCATGGGCGGTGAAGCTCGCGATCACAGGCGGCGTCGACAAGGCGCGGTCAGCGGGTGCCGCGAACATCAGCTAGACGAGCGATTTTGAAGTTCGAATCATATCAGCGCAGGGTAATGACACTCTTGCGCCGTGCCCGCCATCCCGTCGTCATGCCCGGGCTTGTCCCGGCCATGGCGAGAAGACGTACGTTCTGAGGGCCTGGAAACGACGAGATCATGGAAGGCCTGGACGACGCCGAGCAGCAGTTTCCGACCCATGACGGCGTTCCCGTCGCTGCCATGATCAAGGCCAATATCGATCCGGCGGTCGAAGAACTCAGAAAGGCGGTCGAAGCCAAGAGCAGCGATGGATTTGCCGCCGCCTTCGACCATCTCACCAGCGCCTGCAACAACTGCCACACAGCGGCGAACAAGCCGTTCATTCGGATCCAGCGCCCGACCGCGCCGCCATTGAGCAATCAGGACTTTGCACCATGACGATGTTTTTCCGATTTTAATACATTGTACCCAATTTGGGGTGTATAGTACCCAAAATGGGGTTGATATGGAAAAGAATCTAAAGAACCTAAGCCTATCGAGTGCGCTGTTTTCTGGTGTGCAGCAACGTGTGCTGGCGCTCATCTTCGGGCATCCCGAGCGCAGTTTCTACACTTCGGAAATTGTTCGGAGTGTTGATTCGGGCCGGGGTGCTGTCGAACGCGAGCTGGAACGCCTGGAACGAACCGGGCTGGTTTCGGTCAAGCACGTCGGCAATCAGAAGCACTATCAAGCCAACCAGCAATCACCAATTTACGAGGAACTTAAAGGTATCGTCCTGAAGACCGTTGGGCTGGCCGAACCTCTAAGGCAGTCACTTGCGC
>NZ_JBAURI010000095.1:0-11825 GCF_049581145.1 Bradyrhizobium sp. | reverse complement strand
CAGCAGGTCAAGGTTCATGTCGACCGCTTTCGCAGGCTGACGCTGCCGCAGACCGGGCGGATGACGCAGGTGATCGCCGAACATGCGGCGATCCTGGACGCGATCAAAGCCCATGATCCGGCCGGCGCGACCAGCGCCATGGCACGACATCTCGAACGGCTGCTCGGCGATATCTCAGCCACCCAGACGACCAATCCGGAATATTTCGACATGGACCGGTAAGGTGCGACGAAACGCGACCGAGAACAAAGTCGCGAACCAATAGAAACAGGACGCAAGGGAGGATTTGCATGAAACGCCGCGAATTCATCAAGCTTGGCGCCGGCCTCGGCGCTGCCGCCGCCAGCCTGCCACGGCTTTCACCGGCAGCCGCGCAGGCGAAGGTCGTCTTCAAGGCCTCCGACGTGCAACCGGCGGGCTACCCGACGGTGGTGGCGACGGAAAACTTCGGCAACAAGCTGGCGGCCGCGACCGGCGGGCGGCTTTCGGTCGAGATGTTTGCCGCATCCGTGCTGGGCGGCGAGAAGGAGACTATCGAGCAGACCCAGATCGGCGCGCTGCAGGTGTTGCGGGTCAGCGTCGGCGCGCTCGGACCGATCGTCGACGACATCAACGTCATCAACATGCCCTTCCTGTTCAAGAGCAAGGCGCATGCGGAAAAGATGATGGACGGCGAGATCGGACAGCAGCTGCTCGACAGGGTCAACGCCAACGGCAATGCCGGACTGATGGCGCTGTGCTGGATGAATTCGGGCGCGCGCAGCGTCTACAATACCAAACGGCCGGTCAAATCAATCGACGACCTCAAGGGCCTGAAGATCCGCGTCATCGGCAATCCGATCTTTATCGACATGATGAACGCGCTGGGCGGCAACGGCATCGCGATGGGCTATGACCAGGTCTTCAGCGCGTTGCAGACCGGCGTGATCGACGGCGCCGAGAACAATCCGCCGAGCTATGTCTTCAGCAACCACTACACGGCGGCGAAGTACTATTCGCTGACCGAGCATCTCATCATTCCCGAAGTGCTGGTGTTCTCCAAGAAGGCGTGGACGGCGCTCTCGCCCGACGACCAGAACCTGATCAGGAAGTTTGCCCGCGAGGCCCAATTCGAGGAGCGCGAACTCTGGAACAAGTACGAGCAGCTCGCGATGGACAAGGCCAAGGCCGCCGGTTGCGAGATCATCGAGATCGCCGACAAGACGCCGTTCCAGAACGCGGTGAAACCGGTGTGGGACAAATACGGCCCGAAATACCAGGACATGATCCAGCGCATCCAGGCTTTGGCCTAGACGCGCGCCGGGCGTTTTGGACGAAATCGGGAGCTGCCGACATGACCGGATTGTTTCGCCGCACGATGGACTGGCTCTACCTCGCCTGCGTGATCGTCGGCGGCAGCGCGTTGGTCCTGATAGCAGCCGTCATCCCCTATGCGGTGTTCACCCGCTATGTGCTGAACAGCGCGGCTTCCTGGCCGGAGCCGCTGGCGATCCTCTTGACCATCGTGCTGACCTTCGTCGGCGCCGCCGCCGCCTACCGGTTCAACCTGCATATGAACGTGTCCTATTTCGCCAACCAGCTGCCGCAGCCCTGGCGGAAAGGGCTCGATCTCGTCGTCCAGCTCCTGATGGCGCTGATAGCGAGCTTCATGATCGTCTGGGGCGAGCGCCTGGTCGAGGTGACCTGGCACAACTCGATCGCCGATTTTCCACAGCTGTCGGTCGGCGTCACCTATCTGCCGATCCCGATTGGCGGCGCCTGCCTGCTGCTCTTCATCGTCGAGCGCATCCTGCTCGGGCTGCCGCCCGACCCGATCGCGCAAACCGGCGAAGCCATGCCGTTCGACTGAAGGTGACCCATGGATATTTTCGTTCTGCTCGCGACGATGGCGGTGTGCTTCGTCATCGGCATGCCGATCGCCTATGCGCTGGCGCTCGCCGCGATCGCCGGCGCGCTCTGGATCGGGATTCCGCTGGAAGCCTTGATGCTGAAGATCTCCGACGGCGTCAGCAAGGTGGCGATGCTGACCATCCCGTTCTTCGTGCTGGCTGGCGCGATCATGGCGGAAGGCGGCATGGCGCGGCGGCTGGTCGCCTTTGCCGACGTGCTGGTCGGATTGACGCGGCTGCGCGGCGGGCTCTCCATCGTCAACGTGCTGGCGACGACGTTCCTGAGCGGAATCTCGGGCTCAGCCGTCGCCGACACCTCGGCGATCGGCTCGGTGATGATCCCGCAGATGGAGAAGAACGGCTATCCCCGGGTGTTCGCGACCAATCTCACCATCACCTCGTCGGTGCAGGCCTTGCTGGTGCCGCCGAGCCACAACGCGGTGCTGTATTCGCTGGCCACCGGCGGCACGATTTCGATCAGCGCGCTGTTCATGGCCGGCGTGTTTCCCGGCCTGCTGCTCGGCCTCTCGCTGGTGGTGCTCTGCGTCGTGATTGCCTATCGCGAAGGCCATCCAATGGGCCAGACCGTGCCGGCCAAGGATGCGGTGAGGATCACGATCGATGCCGCCTGGGGACTGGTCACGCTGGTCATCATTCTCGGCGGCATCCTGGGCGGCGTGTTCACCGCGATCGAGGCCGGCGCGGTCGCCTGCCTCTGGGCGTTCTTCGTCACCATGTTCGTCTATCGCGACTATCGCTGGCGCGACCTGCCGGTGCTGCTGCATCGCACCCTGCGCACGGTTGCGATGGTGCTGACCTTGATCGCCTGCGCCTCGGCCGTGGGCTACATCATGGCGCTGACGCAGATGCCCGCCAAGATGACGGCCTTCTTCCTGTCGATCTCCGCCAACAAATACGTCATCCTGTTGCTGATCAACATCCTGCTTTTGGTGCTTGGCACGCTGGTCGACATGGCGCCCTCGATCCTGATCGCCACGCCGATCCTGTTGCCGGTGATGCAGAATTTCGGCGTCAACCCGGTTCACTTCGGCATGATCATGCTGCTCAATCTCGGCATCGGATTGTGCCATCCGCCGGTCGGATCGATCCTGTTCGTCGGTTGCGCGGTCGGCAGGGTGTCGATCGAACAGGTGATGCGCAAGATCTGGCCGTTCTATGCGGTGATGTTCCTGGTGCTGATGGCCGTCACCTATGTTCCTGAAATATCGCTCTGGCTGCCGCGGCACGCCTTGCGATAAATGCTGACGACGGTCCCTTTCCGGAAAGAAACCTGACATGAAAATCGTCGACCTGAGCCGCGAACTCCATCACCGCACCCCGACCTATCCGGGCCATCCTCCCGTGATCCACGGCGTGTGGAAGAGCCACGAGGACGCACTGGCCGATTCCGGCAATGTTTACGGGCTGTCGTCGATGTTCATCTCGATGCCTGATCACGCGGGCACCCACATCGATGCGCCCCGGCATTTCGGCAAAAGCGGCATCCCGATCAACCAATACCCGCTGGAGAACTGCATCGTGCCGGGCATCTGCATCGATCTGCGGCATATTGCGCCAAAGGCAGAGATCACGCCGTCCGATCTCGAGGCCGCGGTGAAGCAGGCGGGCGTTGCGGTCCCGAAGGGCGGCACCGTGCTGCTCTGTACCGGCCACCATGAGCGCAGCTTTCCGCGCAAGGAATACGCAACCGACAATTCCGGCGTGAACGTCGCCGCAACGGAATGGCTGGCAGCACAAGGCATCGTGCATTTCGGCATCGATTCGATGCGGCCCGGCCCGATGAACGACGTGAACCTGATGGTTCACAAGGCCTGCCTCGACCTCGATATCACCCACATCGAGAGCCTGTGCAACCTGGAAGCGCTGCTCGGACAGGGTCTATTCACGTTCATCGGCCTGCCGATGAAGATGCGCGACGGCACCGCGTCCCCGATCCGGGCGGTCGCGGTGTTCGATATCTGAGCGAGAGTCACGATGGCGGGAGCGAGGCGATGATCGACGACAAAACAGGCGACCGGCAACCTGGTGGTCCCTCCCGCCGCATCATGCTGCGCTCCGCTTGCGCGCTTGCCGGCACGGCAGCAGCCTCCAGCCTCGGCATCCGGCGGGCGCACGCGGCCGGCTATCCCGATCATCCCATCAAGATCACCGTCCCGTTCGCACCGGCCGGACCGACCGACATCATGGCGCGCATTCTCGCCACCCATCTGGGAGAAGCGCTGCCTGGCAACGTCATCGTCGAGAACCGGGCCGGCGCCGGCGGCAATATCGGGATCGGACTCGCGGCCCGCGCCGAACCGGATGGCTATGCACTGCTGGTCACGTCGAGCGCCTATGTCGTCAATCCGAGCCTGTATGCCAAGATTCCCTACGAACCCGCTAAGGATTTCGCGCCGATCGCCGAGCTTGCGACTTCGCCGAACGTGATCCTGGTCGATCCCAAGCTCGGCATCAATTCGCTTGCCGGCCTCATCGCGCGCGCCAAGGCGAAGCCGAACGAGTTGAACTATGCCAGTCCCGGCGTCGGTACCACGCCGCATCTGTCCGGCGAACTGCTCAAGATCGTGGCCGGCGTCGAGATCACCCACGTGCCGTTTTCCGGCGCGGGTCCGGCGGTCCAGGCGCTGCTCGGCGGCACCACGCAACTCGCGGTCGTCGCCTTGCCGCCGGCGCGTCCGCAGATCGAAGCCGGCACGGTGAAGGCCTTGGCGGTGACCGGCGCACGGCGCTGGTTCGATCTGCCGGACGTACCGACCATGGTCGAACTCGGCTACAAGGATTTCATCACCGATACCTTCCAGGGCTTTCTCGCGCCCGCCAAGACGTCTCCGGAGATTGTCGCGCTGCTGGCAGCCAAGTCCATCGAGATCCTGACGACGCCCAAAATCGTCGAGCAATTGCGCAACGACGGCTTCGAGGTCATCGCCAACGGGCCCGACGGCCTCAAGAAGCGCATCGACGACGAGGTGCCGAAATGGCGCGGGGTGATCAGCAAGGCCGGCATCAAACCGGTGTGATCGCATCGCCATTGCACCGCGCGTGAGCGGCAGCTTGGCTTGATTACAGGCCGCGGCATGGCCTACGCTACTCTCATAAGAACAATTATCTGGGAGGAACCTGCCATGACGACACGTCGTGACTTTCTGAAAACCGGTGCCGCCGCCGCAGGCGGCATCGTGTTCTGCAGCTGCGGCCTTCCGCGCGGCGCGCGGGCCCAGCCGGCCCGGCAGACGCTTCCCGTCATGGTCGGCGGCAAGCGGGTCAAGTCCATCGACGTGCACTGCCATTGCCACTTCCACGAAGCCGGCGCGCTGCTCGGCGCCGATGCCGCCAGGCTGCAATTGCCGCCCGTGAACGGCGCGGAGGAGGCCTTCATCGCGATCGACAAGCGGCTTGCGGTCATGGACTCCCAGGCCATCGACATGGAAGTGCTGTCGATCAACCCGTTCTGGTACGATCGCGACCGCGACCTCGCCGGCCAGATCGTCAAGCTCCAGAACGAGAAGCTTGCCGAGCTGTGCGCATCGAAGCCGGACCGCTTTGCGGCCTTCGCCTCGCTCACCCTGCAGGCGCCGGACCTCGCGGTTGAGGAGCTCGAGACCGCGGTGAAGAAGCAGGGGCTGAAGGGCGCGGCGATCGGCGACAGCGTCCATGGGGTGGAGTTCTCCGATCCGAAATTCCACCCGGTCTGGGCGAAAGCGGAAGAACTCGCGGTGCCCTTGTTCATCCATCCCCAGGGCATGCCGGAACTGAGCAAGCGGTTGGCCGGAAACGGCTGGCTCGCCAACACCATCGGCAATCCGCTCGGCACCACGATCGCGCTCTCCCACTTGATCTTCGAAGGCACGTTCGATCGCTTTCCGGGGCTGAAGGTGATTGCCGCCCACGGCGGCGGCTACCTCGCCTCCTATGCCGATCGTTCCGACCATGCCTGCCTGGTCGGCCCCAAAGGCTGCAATCCCGACATCAAGCTCAAGAAGGCCCCGACCGAATACCTGAAGCAGATCTATTTCGACTCCTTGATCTTCACACCGGAGGCGATCCGCCATCTGGTAGCCCAGGTCGGCGCCAGCCAGGTCGTAATCGGCAGCGACTATCCGTATCCCTGGGAGATGCATCCGGTGGATCCGATCCTGGCCACGACGACGCTCAGCGACGACGAAAAAGCCGATATCATCGGTCGTACCGCAGCGAAACTGTTCAATGTCTCGGCCTGACCATCCAACGCTCAATGACAGAAAAACAATGACCCCGGAGGAAGCGCAATGGCGCGCAGACTGATCGATATTTCCGTGCCATTGCAGAATGACGTTCCAGCCGACCCGCCCGGCATCAATCCGGTCATTCAGTACCACGATCACCAGCAGAGCCTGCCACGCATGCTCGGTTTCTTCCCGGGCCTGAGGGCTGAGGACCTGCCGGAAGGACAGGGCTGGGCGATGGAGACCGTCCAGCTCTCGACCCATAATGGGACGCATCTCGATGCGCCCTACCATTATCACCCAACCATGAATCGCGGCCAACTCGCCTGGACGATCGACGAAGTCCCGCTCGAGTGGTGCCTGCAGCCGGGCGTGAAGCTCGATTTCCGGCACTTGCCCGACGGCTACGTTGCAACCGCTCGGGACGTGGAAAACGAGCTCAAGCGCATCGGCCATACGCTTTCGCCATTGGAGATCGTCGTGGTCAACACCTCGGCCGGCGCGAAATACGGCCGGCCGGACTACGTCAATTCCGGCTGCGGCATGGGCTATGAGGCCACGATGTATCTTTTGGAGCGCGGGGTGCGGCTGACCGGTATCGACGGCTGGAGCTGGGATGCGCCGTTCGTCTACACGGCGAAGAAATATGCCGAGACCAGGGATGCCAGCCTGATCTGGGAAGGTCACAAGGCCGGCCGGCACATCGGCTATTGCCACATCGAGAAGCTGCACAATCTGGAGCTCCTGCCGTCGAGCGGCTTCATGGTGTCGTGCTTTCCGGTCAAGATCGAACGCGCCTCGGCCGGCTGGACCCGGGCGGTGGCGATCCTCGACGGATGAGGCCGCCCCTCCCGCCGCGCGCGTCTGCCCAGATCGTAACCATCGACTTTAGTTTCTGCCGGCCGGCCGAAATAATGCGCGGTTTCGCTTGCTGAGACCGTGCGCACCGTTAAAATGGTCGCAAGGCAGTGAAAAGACCTGATAAGTGGAGAGAAACAAGATGAACCGGACGCCTGTTTTCTGGTCAATGCGCGGGTTGCTGGGAGCGACCGCCCTCAGCCTTCTGGCATGCTCCCCGGCATTCGCCGCGGATCCCATCAAGATCGGCGTCATCGCGGAGGCCCAGGCGATCGCCGGCGCCTCGATCCCGCAGGCAGCCCAGATGGCCGCCGACGAAATCAACGCCAAGGGCGGCGTCGACGGGCGTCAGGTCGAGATCATCACCTACGACAATCACTCCTCGTCCGCCGATTCGGTTCGCGCCTTCCAGCGCGCGGTCAATGAGGACAAGGTCAACATCGTCATCGCAAGCTATATCAGCGAAGTCGTGCTGGCCCTGGAACCCTGGGCCTCGCGCCTGAAGACACCCTTCATCACGCCGGGCGCTGCCTCCAACGAGATCAGCAAGAGCGTGCACGCCGATTACGAGAAGAACAAATACACTTTCCACGGCTATCTGACGTCGGCCGCGCTGGCGCAGTCGGTGTGCGACGCCGGCAAGGATCTTCTCGTGGACGAGAAGCACATGAAGTCTGCGGTCATCATGAGCGAGGACGCCGCCTGGACCACGCCGCTCGACGTCGGCTACCAGGAATGCCTGCCGAAGATCGGCATGAAGGTGCTGGACCACATCCGCTTTTCGCCCGATACCACCGACTTCACGCCGATCTTCAACAAGATCGAGGCGGCCAAGCCCGACGTGATCATCACCGGCATCTCGCATGTCGGCGTGCAGCCGACGGTGCAGTGGAAGAACCAGGAGGTCCCGATCCCGATGTTCGGGATCGCCTCGCAGGCGACCAACTCGACGTTCGGCAAGGACACCAATGACGCGGCGAACGGCGTGCTCTATCAGGGCGTTTCCGGGCCCGGTGTGGCCGTGACGCCGAAATCGATTCCGTTCGCCGAAGGATTCAAGACCAAATTCGGCAACTATCCGTCCTACGCCGGCTATACCGCTTATGACGAAGTCTATTACATCGCCGACGCGGTCAAGCGCGGCGGTTCGACCGACGCCGACAAGCTGGTCGATGCGCTGGAAAAGACCGACTGGGTCGGCACCATCGGCCGCGTTCAGTTCTACGGCAAGGACGATCCCTTCACCCACTCGATCAAATACGGCAAGGGCCTGGTTACCGGGCTGATGCTGCAGTGGCAGGACGGCCAGCAGGTCGCAGTCTGGCCGAAGGACATTGCCAAGGCCCAGATGAAGTTCCCAAGCTTCATCAAGGTCACCTCGAACTGATACCCGAATGATGGAGCTCCCGGGTTTTCCGGGAGCTCCATTGTATTTGCGACATTGTGGAGTGAAGGCAGCGGTGCTGCCGCGGCCGAGATAGATGCTTGCTTTTCAAATCCTGATCGACGGCTTTGCCGTCAGCGCCCTGTACGCGCTTGGAGCCACCGGCTTCACCCTGATCTTCGGCGTCTCCGGCGTGCTCAATCTGTCGCATGGCGCCATCATGGTGCTTGCGGCGGTCGCGGCTTGGGCCGCGGCCAGCATGTTGCACACCGGCACCTACACCGGCGCACTGATCGGAGTCGCGGTCGCGCTTGTGGCTGCGTTTGCGACATATTTCGCGGTGGTGCAGCCGATCCAGAAATCCAGGCGCATTCCCAATGAGGAGAAAGAGATCTTCGTCCTCACCGGCACACTGCTATGGGGGATCATGATCCAGGAGCTGATCGCCTATTTCTTCACCAACAACGCCAAAACCGTACTGCCGATCGTTGATGGCGTGGTCGATCTCCTCGGCGTGCGGACGCCAAAGAACGAGATCTTCACCGCCGTGGTCTGCTGCCTGGTGATCGGCCTCTTGTGGCTGCTGGTGAACCGCACCCGCACCGGCAAGGCGGTGCTGGCGGCTTCGATGAATCCGCGCGGCGTCACGCTGCTCGGGCTCGAACTGACCAATATCTACGTCGTGGTGTGGGCGATCTACGGCGTACTCGCCGGCATCGCCGGCGTGCTGCTCGGCATGTTCCTGGGCGTCAGTTCCTACAGCGTCGGTCCGCTGACCGCGAGCGCGTTCTCGATCGTCGTGCTGGGTGGCCTCGGCAGCGTGTCCGGCTCGCTGATTGCGGCCTTTGTGGTCGGATATCTGGAGACGCTGACCGCCTATCTGATCTCGCCGGCCTATCGCACCATTCCGGCGCTCCTGCTGCTCGTCATTGTCATGTATATCCGGCCGCAGGGCCTGCTCGGGAGGCGACGAGGGTGACCGGTTTCTTCAAATCGCGGCTGTTCCTGATCTCGACTGGAATCGTGATCCTGGCGGCGACACTGCCGCTCTATGTCTCCGGCTATGTGCTGGGCTTGCTGACGGTCGCCTATTACTTCGGCGTCTTCGCGATGTCCTGGGACCTCCTGTTCGGATTCGCCGGCGAGGTGAATTTCGGCCCGACCTTCCTGATCGGCGTCGGCGCCTACACCGCCGGCATCCTCAACAATCTTTATGGGTGGTCGGTCTATCTCTGCATCGTGCTCGGCGCGCTCGCCTCCGTCGTCGCCGGTTTCGTGCTGGCGCTGCCTGCGCTTCGGGTTCGCGGCCCCTATTTCGGCCTCACCACGCTGGTCGCGGTCCTGATGCTGCAGAATTTCGTGGTGGTGTTCGCCGGGCTGACCGGCGGCGAAATCGGCCTGACGATCCCCGACGTCATCACGATCAACGCCAATGCCAATTACTGGATCGCCCTTGGTTTCATGACCGTGAGCGCCGCGATCCTTTACGGCCTGTCGCAATCGCCGCTCGGCCTGGTGCTGCAGGCAAGCGGCCAGGATCCGGTGCAGGCCGGCGCGCTCGGCTTCAACATCGTCAAGCACAAGCTGTTCGCCTTCATCGTCAGCGCGTTCTTCTCCGGCCTCTCCGGCGCGCTGCTGGTGTTCTATTTCGGCACGGCCTCGGTCGGGACCGTGGTCGACGTCGCCGTCGGCGTCAACGTCATCGTGGCGGCGGTGCTGGGCGGCCGGCGCACCGTGCTGGGCGGGGCCCTTGGCGCGATCTTCCTGATCGTCGCGAGCGAATTCCTGCGCCCGACCGGGGAGCTTGCGACCTTCATAGTCTCCCTGGTCGCCCTGCTGGTCGTGCTGTTCTTCCCCGGTGGCTTCCTGGGGGCAGCCCTCTCGCGCGAGGCGCGCTCATGAGCGGGGCCCGCACCGACGCGACACTGCAGGTCCACGGCCTGGTCAAGCGCTTCGGCGGTCTGACCGCAGTGAAGAACCTGAGCTTCGATCTGCGCGCCGGCGAAATCTTCGGCCTGATCGGGCCGAACGGCTCCGGCAAGTCGACCGCGATGAAATCGATCATGGGCATCGAACGGCCCACCGCGGGCGAGGTCATCTTCCAGGGCGAGAATGTCGCAGGCCTTCCCGCGCACAAGATCGCGCGCAAGGGGTTTGGCATGGTGTTTCAGCACTCCCGACCGCTGAACCGGCAGACCGTGCTGGAAAACATCATGGTGGCGCTGTTGCCCGACAGCCTGTTGATGCTGTTTCCCGACAAGGCCTTGACCGAGCGCGCCGAATGGATCGCCACGCGCGTTGGGCTCGCCGCGGTGATGGATCGCCGGCCGCCGACCCTGCCGTTCGCCGACCTGCGCCGGCTCGAACTGGCGAAAGCGATCGCGCGCGACCCCAAGGTGGTCCTGGTCGACGAACCCTTCGCCGGGCTGACGCTCGCCGAGGTCGGGATCTTTTCCGAGTTGATCCGCAGTTTCCGCGACGAGGGCCGCGCGGTGCTGCTGGTCGACCACAACGTCAAGAGCGTGGCCGCGCTGGTCGACCGCGTGCTGGCGATGTATCTCGGCGAAGAGATCGTCACCGGCCGCGCCGACGAGGTAATGCGCAACGAAACGGTGCGGCGGGTCTATCTCGGCGGCGCCATCGAGACCTCGGCCCGTCCCGAGACCAGCTTCAAGGACAAGGTCCCGGCACTGCGGGTCGAGAACATCAGCGTCTACTACGGCAAGGCGCAGGCGCTGGAAAATGTGTCCATCCATATTCATCATGGCGAGTTCGTCTCGGTCGTGGGTCTGAACGGCGCCGGCAAGACCACGCTGTTCAACGCAATCTCGGGCTTTTTGCCCTATACCGGCGACATCGTGCGCGACGGCGAGAAACTGCGCGGCACCAGCCCTGCGCGCATCGCCCGCTCCGGCATCGTGCAGTGCCCGGAATCCCGGGAACTGTTCGGCGAGATGAGCGTGCGGGAGAATCTCGATCTCGGCGGACAGCATTTTTCCGACGAAGCCAGGGACAAGCAGCTGGCCTGGCTGTTCGAGCTGTTTCCCATCCTCAAGGCGCGCCAGGACCAGCTGGCGCAGACGCTGTCGGGCGGCGAGCAGCAGATGCTGGCGATCGGGCGCGCGCTGATGATGCAGCCGAAGATCCTGATTCTCGATGAGCCGACGCTCGGCCTCGCCCCCGTCATTCTCGAACAATTGTCGAAGGCGCTGGAGAAATTGCGGCAGACCACCCCGATCACGGTGCTGCTGGGCGAGCAGAACGTCACCTTCGCCCTGCCCCATGCCGACCGGGTCTATGTGCTGGAGCATGCGCGGATCGTCTGGGAAGGCGATCCCGGCCGCTTCGCCGCCGAGGCCGGCGAAGGCTATCTCTGAAAAGGCTGTCTCTCTAGAAGCCGTCTCGGAAGCTGCCCGGATCGAACTTCCCAACACGACGCAGCCGGAGACCTCAAAGCGTCATCGCACATCG
>NZ_JBAURI010000094.1:0-7143 GCF_049581145.1 Bradyrhizobium sp. | reverse complement strand
GCTTTTCATTCTCCGCCTGCAGCCTGCCGATCTCGTCATCCATCGCCTTGCGCTCGTCGGGCACGGCATAGCAGGCCCAGCCGGCGGGAGAACTATTGCAATTCGAAACCACGCCGGTGCGCGTATCGAGCCTGATCAGGCCGCCCGCAACCGGGGAGAACGTGTAACGGCCATTCTCGCTATCCGGCAGCGAATCCGCCGCCACCCCGCCGACCCCGGCGAGACAAAAAGCGATGGTCGCGATCGTGGTGGAGAATCTTGCGGGCGATGTCGCAGGATACGCTGCAGCATGCAATTTCATGCGGTGCGCTACGGGATGCGTCATGACTTTCATGGCGTTGCTGGCCTCGCTGACCGGTCAGGCCCCCTGAACCTTTGAGCTATAGGGTGGCCGACCGGACTTCAATGCGTCGGCGAGCAATTCGATCCGGTCCTGCCCCCAAAACACCTCACCGTCGAGCACATAGACCGGCGAGCCGAAGACGTCGGCGGCGATCGCATCCTGGCGATTTTGCTCGTAAGCCTTGCTGATCTCGTCCGAGCCTGACCGCTCGACGAGTTGCTTGCCGGGAAGCCCGGATTGATCGGCGAGCCTGGCGATGGTGTCGGGGTCGGCAAGATTGAGCTGATCCTCCCACACCGCCGGAAACACCCGCCGCAGCAACGGATCGGGATCGAGCCCAGCCTCGATCGCGGCAATCACCACACCATCGGCGAGGCGGGCGTTGAACGGCCAGTGGGCCGGCTGAAGATGGAAATCCAGCCCGCGCCTGTCGCGCCAGCGCTGCAGCTCGACCATCCGGTAGCGCTGCCGCACCGGATGACGTTTCAGGAGCGGCAGCCCACCGGTCTCCGAGAACAGATCGACCAGCACCACCGGCTTGTGGTTCACTTCAAGATCAAAGGTCGCGACGACGTCGCGGAACGCGTTGTGCCCGATATAGGCCCAGGGCGATTGAAACGAAAAATAATAGTCGACGCGCCGCGACATCCGAACCCCCATCACCGCACTTGTATTCGCGATCGATCCCAACAGAGCGGCCCCGCGGTGGCAAGATTGATCGTTGCGCGATGAGACCACGAAATTTTTTGAAATTATCGCAGCGCGCCGGTTTCAGGGCACGCCTGCCGGAATTCGTGCGCGCAAGCCGCTCATGGAAAAGCGATCCAGGCCGGCCCGAGTTGGCGCCCGGACAAAACGGCCCGTCATTGTGGCTTTCGCGCCGCAGAAATTGCGCCGCCGCCGACACGATAGATCGAGATAAATCAAGATAAATCAATTAATTAGGCAATAAACACGTAATCTTGACTTGGCCGGAGGTGGTCAGTATGGTCCGCGCGGCTTTCAAGGGCGACGGGGCGTAATTTCCAACCCATCGGCATCGTGTCGGGTCTCCATCCATGGCGGAACGCACGAACGACGAGGGACACGGAAATCGCGAGAAATTGCCCGACGAAGCTGCGCTTTCCGCAAGGCTCGGAAGTCTGGATCAGCGGTTGTCCGAAATTCGCGGCAACCGCAAAATCGAGACTGACCAGGCCGGAGGTCAAGGCGGGGACGGAGCGGCCAGAGCATCGGCGATGGCGCTTGGTTTCCGGCTTTCTTCCGAATTGATCGCCGGCGTCATTGTCGGAGCGCTGATTGGCTGGGGCATCGACCACTTGCTGTCGATCTCACCCTGGGGGCTCATCGTGTTCGTCCTGCTCGGCTTTACGGCCGGGGTCGTCAACGTGGTGAGGTCGGCAGGCGTGGCCCCGGACAGAACCGGCCGCTAGTGCAAGGCGGCAGCCGGACGAATTGAATTCTAGAGCGCCGGCGTGGCTGGCGAACCAAGAGACCCGCGCGGATGATCGATCCGATCGAACAGTTCAATATCGAAAAGATCTTCACGATCGGCCATATCGGCAATCAGGAGATCGCCTTCACCAACTCCTCCGCCTACATGTTCGGCACGGTGGCGCTGGTCTCGCTGCTGATGATCGGCGGCGTCGCCAGCAAGCGGCTGGTGCCGGGACGCATCCAGTCGATCGCCGAAATCACTTACGAGTTCGTGGCCAGCACGGTGCGCGGCAACGCCGGCAGGGAAGGCATGAAGTTCTTCCCGCTGGTGTTCTCGATCTTCATGTTCATCTGCATCTCGAACGTCGTCGGGATCATTCCCTACGCCTTCACGGTGTCGAGCCACATCATCGTCACGGCGGCGCTGGCGTTGATGGTCTTCGTTACCGTGCTGTTCTACGGCTTCTACAAGAACGGGCTGAAATTCCTCAAGATATTTGTCCCCTCCGGCGTTCCGATCTACATCCTGCCGCTGGTCGTATTCATCGAGGTGTTCTCGTTCTTCCTGCGGCCGATCTCGCACTCGGTGCGTCTGTTCGCCAACATGCTGGCGGGCCACATCGCGCTCAAGGTGTTCGCGAGCTTCATTCCGGTTCTGGCGGGCATCGGCATCGTCGGCTATTTCGGCGCCGTGCTGCCGCTCGGCATGGTGATCGCGCTCACCGCGCTGGAGCTGCTGGTGGCGTTCCTGCAGGCCTATGTCTTCGCCATCCTCACCGTGATCTATCTCAACGATGCGCTTCATCCGGGCCACTGATCCGGCCCTTTTTCTGCCAAACCCCTCAAAGGAGTTCGTTTCATGGATCCGATTGCCGCGAAGTACATTGGCGCTGGTATTGCCTGCATCGGCATGGGTGGCGCCGGCGCCGGCGTGGGCATCATCTTCGGCAACTATCTGGCCGCTGCGGTGCGCAATCCCTCGGCCGCCCAAGGCCAGTTCGGCAACCTGATCTTCGGCTTCGCCGTGACCGAAGCGCTCGGCATCTTCTCGCTGCTGATCGCGCTGCTGCTGCTGTTCGCGCTGTAATCGGGCCAGGCCGAACGGGAGAATACCATGGCTGAAAGTCATGGCGAGACCAAGGGCACCGGCGCTCATACCGAAGCCGAGGGTGGCAAACCACCGTTTCCGCCGTTTGAAAAGAGCACCTTTGCTTCGCAACTGGTGTCGCTGGTCATCGCCTTCGTCGCGCTTTACCTGATCGTCTCGCGCATTGCGCTGCCGCGCGTGGGCGGCGTGATCGACGCCCGGCAGAACGCGATCGACGGCGATCTGGCGGAAGCGCAGCGGCTGAGGGACGAGTCCGACGCCGCGCTCAAGGCCTATGAGAGCGAGCTCGCCGCCGCCCGCTCGCGGGCACAGGCGATCGGCGCCGAGACCCGCGACAAGCTCAACGCGGTCGCGGACGCCGAACGCAAGACGCTCGAGGAGCGACTTTCGGCCAAGCTCGCCGACGCCGAGAAGACCATCGCGGCGACGCGCCTGAGCGCGATGGGCAATGTCCGCGGCATTGCCGCGGACGCGGCGGCTGCGATCGTCAGGCAGCTGACCGGGATCAAGGCCGACGGCAAGACGGTCAATGCCGCGGTCGACGCGTCGTTGAAGGGATAGATCGATGTTCTTTGCCGAGTCGGAATTCTGGGTTGCCGTCGGCTTCGTCATCCTGATGGGCGTGTTCGCCTATGTCGGCGTGCATCGCACGGTGCTGAAGGCGCTGGATAGCCGCGCCGCGCGGATCAAGGCCGAGCTCGACGACGCCCGACGGCTCAAGGAAGACGCTGCCAGGGTGCTCGCGGACTACAAGGCGCGCCGTGCCAGGGCGGAGAGCGAGGCCGCCGACATCATCACCAGCGCCAGGGCCGATGCCGAGCGGATCGCGGCCGAGGCCAAGGCCAAGATGGAAGACTTCGTCGCGCGGCGCACCAGGAGCGCCGAAAGCAAGATCGCGCTGGCCGAAGCGCAGGCGGTGGCCGACGTCCGCTCCGCCGCGGCCGATGCCGCGATCGCGGCGGCGTCCAGCATCCTGTCGCAGACGGTAAAGGACAAGGTCGCCGACCAGCTCGTGACCAAGGGCATCGCCGAGGTGCGCCAGAAGCTGAATTGAACAAAGCCAGCTTCGCAATCAACAAAGCCGGCGCAACATGCTCGCCGGCTTTTTTGTTTGCGGCGGTACGCGTCGTCTACTTCTTCCGCCTCGCCGCTTTCGGCTTCGGCTCCGGCGCCACGAGCTGCGGATCGAAACCGATATAGAAGATATAGGAATCGACCAGCGCGCCGGGCGGCATCGGATAGACCAGGTCGTCGGCGACGAACGAGAACGGCACGCTGGCGTCTTCGGTCATCTCGACCGTGGTCCGGTAGGCCTTGGTGGCGATCACCTTCTCGTTGACGCCGCCCTGCACCACCGCGATGCGCAACGGCACCTCGACCGATGACGGCGCGCCGGCGGGGCCGGCGATGACGCGGCCCTGAATGCCGATCCGCGCGACGATGTCATCGCCGTTCTTCCTGCACTCCCGCGCTGTCCTGGTGATCGTCGCCTGGTAGCGGACGTCATTGCCGACCGGCTGCTTGCCGGGCGCGGCCACCGCAAAGGTCGAGGCTCCGGCGCGGATGGTGACCGAAGGACAATTGTCCTCGACCTGAGATTCGGTCAGTCCAGGGTCGGGGGCTGGCTGCCCCGGCTGGCCTTGCTGCCCCGCCTGGGGCGCCGGATCATCGGGCTTGCCGCCAAACAGGCTCTTGAAACGGTCGCTCAGCGACTGCGACGCCGCCGGCGCGCAAACGCCGCAGATCGCCAGCGCGACCAGCGCCGCGCCCACTGCCTTGATGATACGGTTCTCACCCATGCGAAGATCCTGCGTGCAAAGATCCTGGATGCTGTCCAGCCATGATGTCCTCGGGAACGGTTTTATAACGATGTGATCGGGGCGCCCCCAAGGCAAGTATGGCGGCACCTATGGAGCCATCGAGACGCGCATCGAGGCCGCCGATTGCGCCCTGAACATGCTGTTTAACCGCGAAAATCCTCGTTCAAAAGGCCAAATAACAGGTGGTCCTGCCACACCCCGTTGATGCAGAGGTAGCGCCGCGCCAGCCCCTCGCGGGAAAAGCCGCATTTCTCCAGCACCCGGATCGAGGGGGCATTGGTCGGGATGCAGGCAGCCTCGACGCGGTGCAGATTGAGCTCGCCGAACAGGGTCGGCAACAGCACCCGCAGCGCCGCGGTCATGTAGCCGCGATGCGCATGGGGTTCGCCGACCCAATAGCCGATGGTGCCGGCCTGCACGATGCCACGGCGGACATTGGCGAGCGTGATGCCGCCGATCATCGCGCCATCGAGCTCGCGGAAAATGATGAACGGATAGGACCGGTCGGCGGCGATATCCTCGGCATAACGGCGCAGCCGCCGCCGGAACCCCGCGCGCGTCAGATCATCGGACGGCCAGATCGGCTCCCATGGCGTCAGATATTCGCGGCTATAGTCGCGCAAATGGGCCCACTGCAGGAAATCGGACATCTGCGGCGCGCGCAGCAGCAATCCGCTGCCGCGCGGCGCAAGCGCGGTCGGTCCGCTCGATGGCAAACGAAACAGGGCCATGACGTGATGCTCCCCGATGCCAGAACCCGTCTCGCTGCTGGTTGTCAGTGCAGCCGGACCCTGGCCTTCGAACTCGTCAATCCTTCCGCAAAAGACACCGCCGTGTCCAGACCCCTGCCGCTGCCAAGGGCGACCACGGCCGGCCGGCTGCGCAACAGCAGCGCGCGTGCCGCATTCCGGGTCGAATCCACGCTCACTTCGTCGATCCTCTTCACCAGATCTTCCACAGTCTGCGGCTGACCGTAGGCCAAAACATGGCGCGCCAGCTGTTCGGCGCGCGAGCTGCAGCTTTCCAGCGCCATCAACAGGCCGGCCTTCATCTGCGCCTTGGCACGCGCGACCTCCTCCTCCGTCAGCGTCTCGACCGCATCGTTGACGACATCCACCACCACTTCCATCATTTCCGGCGCGTCCGCCGGATCGGTACCGGTATAGAGGCCGAAAAATCCGGTGTCGCTATAGGGAGCGTGGAACGTGTAGATCGAGTAGCACAGGCCGCGCTTTTCCCGCACCTCCTGGAACAGCCGCGACGACATCCCGCCGCCGAGCGTGTTGGTGAAGGCCTGCAGCGAGAACAGCGACAGGTCGGTCTGCGGCACACCCTCCAGCGCCAAGGTCAGATGGGCCTGCTCGAGCTCGCGATGCACCACGCGCGAGCCACCCTTGCCGAACATGGCCGCCTGCGGTTTCGGCGCCGGCGCGCCATCGAAGCTGGCAAAGCGCTCCGTCACCTCGTCGACCACCCGCTTGTGATCGATGGCGCCGGCGGCGGCCACCACCATGTCCGGACCGCGATAATGGGTCGAGAGATAGTCGCGCAGCATCGAGCGATCGAACCGCTTCAGGGTCTTCGCCGTGCCGAGCAGCGAGCGTCCCATCGGCTGCTCCGGGTAGCACAATTCATTGAGATGCTCGAACACCACGTCGTCAGGCGTATCCTGCGCCGCGCCGATCTCCTGCACGATGACGTTCTTTTCCCGCTCGAGCTCCTCCGGCTCGAACGACGGATTGGTCAGGATGTCCGACAGCACGTCGAGCGCCAGCGCCACGTCGGCCTTCATGACCCGCGCGTAATAGGCCGTGGTTTCGGTCGAGGTGCCGGCATTGAGATCGCCGCCGACCGCCTCGATCTCCTCGACGATCTCGCGCGAGGTGCGCCGCGTGGTGCCCTTGAATGCCATGTGCTCCAGCAGATGCGAGATGCCGTGCTCGTTCGGCTTCTCGTCGCGGCCGCCGACGCCGGCCCACACCCCGAGCGCCGCGGTTTCCAGATGCGGCATGGTGTCGGTGACCACGGTGAGGCCGGAGGGCAGCCTGGTAATCTCGACACTCATCCACTCGCTCCTTGTTTCGCGGCGCGGCTGACCGACTTGACGAACCGCTCGACCTCGTCCTGGTCGTTCTTCACAATCTCGATCTGCTCGGGCTTCGTCATCAATCCGTCCAGCCAGGCCGGCAATGGCGGCCTGACGCCGCAGGCGGCCTCGACCGCATCGGGGAATTTCGCGGCATGCGCGGTCGACAGCACGATATTGGGGACGTTCGTTTCCGTGATGTCGCGATCGGCCACCGCCAGCGCCACCGCAGTGTGGGGATCGACGAGATCGCCGGCCTCGCGCCAGGCGGCGCGGATCGCCGCACTGGTCTCGGTCTCGTCGGCGCGCCCGGCGTCGAATTCGCTGCGGATCGCAGCCAGCGTCGCAT
>NZ_JBAURI010000093.1:0-8767 GCF_049581145.1 Bradyrhizobium sp. | reverse complement strand
TCGCCATGCCGCGCGCGGCCGCGACGCCGGCGAGCAGGTCCATCACCACCTTCTGGGTCGTGACATCGAGGCCGGTGGTCGGCTCGTCGGCGATCAAGAGCGCCGGATCGCAGGACATCGCGATCGCGATCATCACGCGCTGGCACATGCCGCCGGAAAGCTCGTGCGGATAGGCGGAGAGCCGCCGCTCGGGATCGCGGATCTGCACGGCGCGCAGCAGCTGCAACGCCTCTGCGCGCGCCACGCCGCGCGAGACCTGCTTGTGGGCCAGGATGGCATCGGCAATCTGTTCGCCGACGGCGCGAATCGGATTCAACGCCGCCCGCGGATTCTGGAAAATCATCGCCATCGCGGCGCCATGCAGGCTGCGGAAATCGCCCGCAGGCAGCCTGGTGAGGTCCTGCCCGCGAAACAGGATTTGGCCCGCCGTGATCCGGCCGGCGGCATCGAGCAGCTGCGTGATCGCGAAACCGGTGACCGACTTGCCCGAGCCGCTTTCGCCGACCAGACCGAGCATCTCGCCGGGATCGAGCGACAGCGTGACGCCGCGGACGGCCTCGACCGGGCCGCGCCGGGTCGAGAACGTCACATGCAGGTCGCGCAGGGCCAGAAGCGGCTCGGTCATGTGCGGCTCGGTCATGTGCGCATGCGCGGATCGAGGATATCGCGCAGGCCGTCGCCGAGCAGGTTGAAGCACAGCACGGTGAGCATCAGCGCCAGCCCGGGAAAGGCCACCAGCCACCATTTGCCGGTCGAGATGAAGCGTGCGCCCTCGGCGACCAGGATGCCCCATTCGGGTGTCGGCGGCTTGACACCGAGGCCGATGAACGACAGGCCGGCCGCATTGAGGATCGCCCAGCCGAGATTGAGCGACATCTGCACCGCCATGGCCGGCAGCACGTTCGGCAGCAGGAAACGCAGGATGACGGAGATGTGGCTGTCGCCGCAGGCGCGCGCCGCCTCGACCCAGCCGAGATTGCGGCGCACATTGACCTCGGCTCGCGCGAAGCGGATGTAGAACGGCAGATTGATGATCGCGGTCGCAATGATGATATTCTCGACACGGTTGCCGAGTGCTGCGACCATCGCCATGGCCAGGACGAATAGCGGAAAGGCCATCAGCACGTCGACGAGGCGGCCGACCGCGCGATCAAGCCGGCCGCCGGCATAGCCGCAGATCGCGCCGATCACGGCGCCGATGATGAAGGAGATTCCGACCGCCGAGACGGCGATCGCGAGATCGAGCCGTGCCGCCACGATGACGCGGCTGAAGACGTCGCGGCCGAGTTGATCGGTCCCGGCGAGATGGGCAGCGCTTGGCGGCATCAGCGCCTGCGGCACATCCGAGACGATCGGATCGTACGGCACGAGGGACGGCCCGAAAATGGCGACCAGCATCAGCAGGACCACGCCGGCGGCGGCAAGTGCGGTGAGCGGGTTGCCGCGCAGGATCCAGCCAGCATGGCGAAGCGTCGCGCCGGTCATCCGATCGTCACCCGGGGATCGGCGATGCCATAGAGAATATCCACCAGGAGATTGACGACCACGAACAGGCTCGCCATTAGCAGCACGAAACCCTGCACCGGTGCGTAGTCGGACGAGAGCAGCGCATCGAGTGCATAGGAGGCGACGCCCGGCCAGGAGAACACTTTTTCCACCAGGACATTGGCGCCCAGCATGGTCGAGAACACGATGCCGGCGATGGTGATGACCGGCAGGATGGCATTGCGCAAGGCATAGGTGACGACGATCCGCCACCACGGCAGGCCGATCGAGCGCGCGGTGCGCACGAAATCGCTGCCGAGCGAGACCAGCATCGAGGCGCGCGTGATCCGCGCCAGCGGCGCCACCACGAACAGCGCCATGGTCGCGGCCGGCAGGATCAATTGCCTGAACGCGGCCCACCATCCGTCGATATCGCCGGCGAGCAGGAAATCGATCAGCAGGAATCCGGTCCGCGACGGCGGCGGTGTCGCAAAGATATCGACCCGGCCGGTCGGGTCGGGCGCGAGGCCGAGCAGATAATAGAAGACGTAGATCAACAGCAGGCCTGACACGAAGGTCGGCACGCAGACGCCGAGCGCGCAGAACAATCGCACGCCGTGGTCGATGAGGGAGCCCGGCTTCAGCGCTGCCAGCACGCCCAGCGGCACAGCCGACACCAGCGCGATCAGGAGCGCGGCGATCGTCAGTTCCAGCGAGGCCGGCAGCCGCTCGCGCAGGTCGGTCGTGACCAACTGCCCGGTCATCATCGATCGGCCGAGATTGCCGCGGCCGACATCATAGAGATAGCGCACCAGCTGGTCCGGCACCGGCTTGTCGAGCCCCATCTGCTTGCGGATGGCCTCGATCTCCTCTTTGCCCGCATTCGGACCGGAGGCGAAGAACACCGCCGGATCGCCCGGCAGCACCCGCATCAACAGGAAGGTGAAAACCAGTACGCCGAACAAGGCCGGAAGCGAGGAGAGGAAGCGCCTCCCCGCCCACATCATGGTTGCAGCAAAGGCCGCCATCATGCGCGGCTACTTGCGACTGAGATCGCGATAATCGACCTGGCGGTGAAATTCATAGGTGTAGCCCTCGATCGAGGGCGCCATCACGGCGTCCTGGTTTGGCTGCCAGAGCGGGATCTGCGGCATTTCGCTGAAATCGATGGCATTGAGCTTTCGGCCGTCCTCCTCGTACTTGGCCTTGTCGGGCTCGAAGCGGGCTTCCTGCGCAATCGCCACCAGTTCGGGATCGTTGATCGAGGAGTAGTTCCAGCGCTGATCGCCGGTGTAGAAATTGCGGTAGAAATAGTCGGTCGAAGGCAGCCAGGCGACGATGCCCTCGGTAAAGAACGGCAGTTTCTTCTCGTTGATCTGCGTCGACATCTGCGCATCCGGCAGCTTCTGGATATCGACCTTGATGCCGATCTTGGCGAGCGATTCCTTCACCAGGGCCGCCATCGGCTCGGCGGTCGAAGCCTGCCCGACATTGAAGCTGAAGGTAGTGGAGAAACCGTCGGGCAGACCGGCCGCCTTCAGATAATCCCTGGCCTTGTCGAGATCGAGTTTGATGGGCTGGGGGATCGGATAGGCGCCGCTCGACGGCTTGTCGTCCGGCCAGGTCGCGCCAAACAGCGGCGCGCCGCGGCCGAACAGCGCCGCCTTGAACATGTCTTCATAAGGCAGCGCAAAGGCCACGGCGCGTCGCACGTTGACGTTGTCGAAAGGCGGAATCTTGTTGTTCATCGAAATGAAGGTGACCGCGTTGTATTGCGGCGTCGAGATCACCTTGAGCTTGCCCTTGGCTTCGAGCGACTGCACGTCGCTGGCCTGCAGGTCGATGACGATATCGGCGTCGCCGCGCTCGACCAGATTGGCGCGTGTCGCAGGCTCCGGTACAGACTGGATGATGACCCGCTTGAAGAACGCCGGCTTATCCGCCGAGCCCCGGTTCCAGGCCGGGTCGCGCTTCATGATGACCTGTTCGCCCGGCTTGAACGTCTCGATCTGATAGGCGCCGCTGCCGGCGGTGTTCTCCTTCAGCCAGGCCATCGCCCAGGGGTCGTCAGCCGTCGCATGCGCCTTGGCGAGCTTGGCGTTGATGATGATCGGATACACGGTGGCGAGATTGGGCAGGGCCAGCTTGTCCGGCTTCGGCAGCGTCACCTCGAAGGTCAGGGGATCGATCACCTTGAACTGGTCGGCGCTGGTCATCGAACCGGTGAGGAGTTGCGCCTTGCCCAGCACCGGCGCCGTGACGGCGCGGTCCAGCGACCATTTCACGTCATCCGCGGTGACCGGCGTGCCGTCCTGGAATTTGGCGTCCTTGCGCAAGTGGAATGTGATGGTCAGCCCGTCCGAGCTGACCTCGTAGGTATCGGCGAGTTCGCCGGTGATCTTGTCGAGATCAAACACCCATTTGCCGTTGAGCTGCTTGCGGCCAAACGCCACCAGCCGGTCATAGGTGCCAAGACTCACCGCAAAGGACTCGCGGGTCGAACCCGGAATATTCGGATCGAGCGTGTTGACGGCGGCTCCCGTCACATAGCGCAGCGTCTCGGCACGGGTTTGCGCCTCCGCGGGTCCGGCGGCCAGCGCCAACGCGATGCAGGCCACGACCAAAAACAGGCGCTTGGATGCCAGGACGCTCATCAATCTATCCTCTTGTTCCCGGGTTATATTTCGGCAGCGGGAACACCAAACCCCAAAGCAAGCGATATGCCAACCGCCAGGTCGAGATGGCACTGCGGGCACGTCAAGATATCGGTCCAATCGCTTGATTTACTGGGATTTTACTGTGATTTACCGCTCGATGACTGCCTGCGGAACGTCATAAGCCCTGAACGACGCCCAGTGCCGCTCGATATCGGCGCGAAACAAGCCGCGCGTCAGTCCGTGCACGAGCTTCGGGACCGCCGTCGTCATCGCGTTGATCGAGGAGCCGGACGGACCGAAGCTCATGGTCGAGGCGATGGCAAAGACGTGAATTTGGGATATCCACGGAGTCGCGCCGGGCACGCGCTCGCGCAATGCGTAGTCGTCGGCGAGATAGGGAAAACGTCCAAGCCGCGGATTGCGTTCGTCGGCCGGCGGCTGGTAGCGGTCGGCCCAGGTCGCGATATTGGCGGCGCAGTTGCGCAGCTCCGGCCGGCCCACAAAATTCATGTCGATGCCGGTGCCGCAGATCACGAAATCGGCCGCGAATACGCCGCCGGGGGTTTGCAACGCAACGCCACCATCAGTCGCTCGGGCGGCTTCGATCGGCGCGCCCTCATGCAGATGAAAATTGCCGTGGTGCGCGCAGCGATCATAGGTCGCCTGCGGAAAACCTTCGCGCATCTCGAGGATGGCGCGCATGAAGCGCCAGCGCCAGGCATCATCCAGATCGCTGAAATGCCTCAGGAACCCGCGGAAGGTCAGCCAGCGATAGGGCTGCACCAGCTGGATCTCCGCTCGGCGGCAGAACAGGTGCACCATGGCAGCACCGGCCTCCAGAGCTGCCGCGGCATTGTCGAACGCCGATGCGCCGGCGCCGATGACCGCAACCTGTTTACCGCGCAGGCCTGCGAAATCGATCGGCTGCGCGGCATGCGCGCACAGCGACGCCGGCAGGTGGGAGAGCGGCTGTGGAATGCTCCAATCCCCCATGCCCTCCTGCCCCGTCGCCAGCACGATTTTCCGCGCGTAGAGCGTTTCGATGCCGGCGGCGTTTTGTACCGTGGCCGCGAGCAGGCCGCCCGCCGCGGGCGCGATCTCAATGACCTCGCAGCCATTGCGCACGGGAATGCCGACGACGCGCCTGAACCAGAGCAGGTAGTCGGCCCAGAGCTGTCGCGGAATCAGCTCGAGGTCGCGCCAATCGTCCTCGCCGAACCGTGCCTCATGCCAGGACTGGTAGGTCAGGCTCGGAATGTCGAGATCGGGGCCGGTGTAGTGTTTCGGGCTGCGCAGCGTATGCATGCGGGCATAGCTGAGCCACGGCCCTTCCTGTCCCTGCTCGGATTTATCCAAGACCTCGAAATTGGTCACCTGTGAGCGCAGCAGGCCGAAGGCGATGGCGATGCCGGATTGGCCGCCGCCGACCACGAGCACGTCGAGTGCCGGCCTGCCGTCCGGTCCCGGCTTCGGCACCAGCCACGCAGCTTGCGGATGGGCGATCTTCGCCAGATCGGCGCGGACCCGGGCTTCAAGGGCCATCGATGCACCACTCATGCCGCGAGCCAGCCGCCGTCCACCACCATCACCGTGCCGGTCGTGAAGGACGATGCGTCGCCGGCGAGATGCAGCGCCGCCTCGGCCACCTCCTCCGCCCTGCCAAATCGCTTCATGGCGTGGCGATTCCTTGAGGCTTCCCGTACCCGGTCCGGATCGGCATGGCGGGCAAAACTTCGCCGCAGCATCGGCGTCTCGATTGCGCCTGGCGCGATGGCGTTGACGCGGATGCCGTCGTCAGCGAAATCCAGCGCCATGGTCCGGGTCAGGCTGATGATCGCGCCCTTGGCGGCGATATAGGCGCTGTTGTTGCGGCCGCCGGCGATCGCGAGCTGCGACGCCACCGTGATGATCGAGCCGGATCGCTGCCGCTGCATCTCCGGGATAACCGCGCGCGACCACAACCAGGTGCCGCCGACATTGGTGCGGAACACCGCGTCCCAATCGGCCGGATCGGTCGTCAACACCGTGCCGCCGGACGAAATGCCAGCCGCGGTCATCAGCACGTCGACCCGACCCTGCCGCGCCATGATCTCTCCAGCTGCGGCCTTTGCGAAATCGGGATCGCCGACATCGCCAACATGCGCCGATACGCCGCCGGTCGCGTTCCCGATCGCCGCCATCGTCTCCTGCAAGCCCGCTTCATCCCGATCGACCAACGCGACCGATGCGCCCTCTTTCGCAAGCAGAAATGCGCTGGCGCGGCCGATGCCGGAGCCCGCTCCGGTCACGATCGCTGTTCGCCCTTGCAATCTCATATCAAGCTTCCCCTCGATGCTCGGTCCACCAACGGCTGAGATCAGCGGCCGATTCCGCACAGCCGAATCGCGCGCGCCAGCCGAATTCGTCCGCCATGCGCGAGATCGAGAGCGGCGCGCGGTCGGCGGAACTGTGCAGGTCGACCGTTGGCGCCTCGCCTGAATCGGCGAGCCGGCAAATCAGGCCGGGATGCAGCGCGGCCAACGCGTGGCCCCAATGCAGCGCCGACCATTCGACGCCGGTTGAGATGTTGTAGAGCTGGTGCCTCGGCTTTGCGGCCTCGACCAGCACGGTCACGGCATCGGCGACATCGGGCGCGTAGATCCAGTCCCGCACGCCCGGACGCTCCAGAACGGCCTCGCGTCCCTGCTGCAGGGCTGCGAGAATCTGCGACTGCGGGCTTGGAGTATCCCGAACCCCGGTGGCGCGCTCCCAGGGCCCGAACACCGCGCTCAGCCGCACATTGACGATCTCGCACTGCCACAGCGCCGCCAGCCGCGCTGCGACCTTTTCGGAGGCAAATTTGCTGATCGCGTAGAGCGACACCGGATCGCAGGGACCCTCTTCATCCAGCAGCGTGGTACGAAATCCGCTGGTCCCGTAAGCCGAGCCGGACGACAGATTGATCAGACGCTTGATGCCGCAGCGCCGCGCCGCGCTCAAGATCGGGATGTGAGCGAGCAGATTGACGCGAAGAATGCTTTCGGGATCGGCCGCCTCGCGCTCCGGACCGGCGGTGATGGTTGCCCCGAGAACGAGGGCGTCAAAACCCCTGCCGATCGTCGCTTCGACAAGCGGCCGATCGGTCACATCGCCCTGCACGATTGCCAGACGATCCGAATGTTCGGCGAAGACCCTTTGCGCGGCAGGCGGCGGGCCGGCGCGGTCGAACAATGTCACGGCGTGACCGCGCATCAGGAGCGCCGCCGCGATATTGAGGCCGACGAAGCCGGTGCCGCCAAAGACGAGGATCCTCATCGCTCAATCCGATCGTCGGGCAAGCCAGCGCGTGCTCACAACAGCCTCGCGCCAAAATTCTGCTCTGGATTCATATCCGCGACCAGGCGTCCGGTCGGCTTCGCCGCCTCGCCTCCGCTACGCGCCAGGAAGCGGCCGGAGCCGGCCTCGACCGAACGTTTGCCGTCCGCCACGATCACCCGTCCGCGCGACAGCACAGTGACCGGCCACCCCTGTAATTTGCGGCCGGCAAACGGCGTGTAGCCGGTGAGATCGTGCATCATTGGGTCGCTCAGCGTGACCTCGCGCTCGGGATCCCAGATCGCGATGTCCGCATCGGCGCCGATCGCGATCGAGCCCTTGCGCGGATGCAGATTGTAGATTTTTGCCGGCGCGGTCGCCGTCAGCTCGACGAACTTTTCCAGTCCGAGCCGGCCCTTGGACACCATGGCGTCGAACAGCAGCGGCAGTCGGGTTTCGAGGCCGGGCAGGCCGTTCGCGACCTGCTTGAAATTGGGATTGGGACCGGCGCGCAGCTTGCCGGTCTCGTCGAAACGATATGGCGCGTGGTCGGACGAGATGGTCTGGAGATCGCCGAGCGCGAGCGCCCGCCACAGCGCCTCCTGATCCGCGGCGCGGCGCGGCGGCGGGCTGCACATCCATTTGGCGCCGTCCGCGCCCGGTTTGTCGAGATCGTCGGCGGTGAGAAACAGATATTGCGGGCAGGTCTCCGCGAACACCTTCAGCCCCTGCCCGCGCGCATCGCGGATCACCTTGGCGCCTTCCGCTGTCGAGACATGAAAGATCATGATCGGCTGATCGATCAGCGCGGCCATGCCGATCAGCCGGTTGAAGGCCTCGGCCTCGGAAACACGGGCATGGCTGACGGCGTGATATCTGGGATGGGTATAGCCGCGCGCGAGCAGCCGTTTCACCATCCACGAGATGATGCCATGGTTCTCGGCATGGGCGCAGAGCAGCGCGCCGCCGTCGCGCGCCGCCAGCAGCAGGTCGAGCAGCGGCTCGTCCTCGATCTTCAGGCGATCATAGGTCATGAAGATCTTGATCGAGGCATGGCCTTGCTTGATCAGGGCCGGGAGATCCCTCTCCAATGTTTCCCTGGTCGGATCGGCGATGATCATATGAAAGGCGTAGTCGATGACGGCACCACGTCGGGCCAGCGCATGATAGTCTTCCAGCACTTGCGGCAGCTTCATGCCGACATGCTGGGCCGCGAACGAGATCACGGTGGTGGTGCCGCCGAACGCCGCGGAAACCGTCGCGCTTTCGAAGCTGTCGGCATTCATGATGCCCGCGGCCGAGAGCTGCTCGATATGGGCGTGGCTGTCGAC
>NZ_JBAURI010000092.1:0-10587 GCF_049581145.1 Bradyrhizobium sp. | reverse complement strand
ACTATGATCCTATCAAGAAGAAGGCCGATATCGGATCGAATTTCCTGGAGCGGGATTGATTGCGTGTTTAGCCTGAAGTTTGCGCCTGCATTTTGCCGAAAGCCAAATCTGTTGAGTCGCTTAGGTCGAAAATCGCGCCGGGAAAGTGTCCATGTAGATATGCACAGATCCGCGAATTTGTGATTCGATTCTGCAGCTGCTTCGTCCAACTAGCGCAGCGAGGCCTGTGTCCAGTAGCGGAAACCTCTAATTTCAAAATTCGGAATCCGATCAGGCAGTTGTGCGTTTTGACGGCGCAAACTTCGGTTTAGCCGGTGAAAGGCGGGACTATTCGACGGTCCTTGCCCGCAACCTCTGCGCATAGACGTTGATCACCAGGGCTGCGAGCAGGATCAGGCCGCGGATCAGGATCTTCAGGAAGCTGTCGATGTTGATGTGATCGAGGCCATTATTGAGAACGCCGAGCACGAAGAGGCCGACGATGGTGTTGCCGATGCCGCCGCGGCCGCCGAACAGGCTGGTGCCGCCCACCACGACGGCGGCGATCGAATCCAGGAGATAGGTGTCGAATTCGTTCTGTTGCGCGCTGCCGAAATGCGCGACGCCCAGCATGCCCCCGATTCCCGAGCAAACAGCGGCGATCACCATCACGCTGCCGAGGATCAGATTGACGTTGAGCCCGGAATATTCGGCTGCCTCCCGATTGCCGCCGACCATGTAGACGTAGCGGCCGAAGCGGGTGTAGGTGAGTACCAGATGGCCGCCAAGCAGCATCACGGCGGCGACGATGACGATCCAGGGCACTCCGCCGATCGACGACGATCCGAGCGTCGTCACAAGGTTTGGCACCTTGTAGGCGATCTGCCCGCGCACGAGCAGGGCGGAGATGCCGGACGCGATCTGCATCATTGCGAGCGTCATGATGAACGAGGGGATGCCGATCAGCGTGAGGCCGAGTGCGTTGACGAGACCGAGCAGCGCGCACAGCACAAGCGCCAGCAGGATCGCTGCCCATCCAGCCATCGGGAAGTTGGCAATGTTGACGTATGACTCCTGCTGGGTGAAATAGGCCACCGCGATCCCCGTAACATTGGCGACGCTCGCAATCGAAAGATCGATCTCGGCGCAGAGAATGACGAAGGTCAGCCCGACTGCGATAATGCCGGTAACCGACACCTGGGTCAGGATGTTGGCGACATTGTCGATGGTCGCAAAGGATGGGCTCGTGGCGACAAAGAAGCCGGTGAGGAAGATCAGCGTCAGGAACGGTGCGATATTGCGCATCTGGGAGCGCAACATGGCACCGATCCTCTGAGACCGCTTCCGATCCGCCGCAGGGACTGTCGCGCCTTCACTGCTCGCCATCGGCGTCTCCTCAGGCCGCTTCCAGGAGGCGATCCTTGCTGATCGCCTCATTGCTGAATTCGCGGGCCACGACGCCGCGCTTGAGCACGATGATTCGATCGGCGAGCGACAGCACCGTTTCCGGCTCGGTGGACAGCACGATGATGGCAAGCCCCCGCTGGCGCAGATCGCGGATGATATGGATGACGTCGTTCTTGGCGCCTACATCCATGCCGCGTGTCGGCTCGCACAGCACGAAGAGACGCGGCGGATAGCTGAGCCACTTCGCAAGCGCCACTTTCTGTTGATTGCCGCCGGACAGCATCCCGAGATCGAGTTCGACCGCCGCAGGCCTGATCTGCAGTTGTTCGACCTGTCGCCAGGCGATCTCGCGTTCTCGGGAGGGTCTGAGAAAGAGGGATGAAATCCGATCGAGGATGGTAATCGAGACATTCTTGTAGACGGGCTCCTGATGAAACAGCATCGCCCTCCGGCTCTCGGGCACAAAGGCGATTCCGGCGCGCCGGGCGTCGGCCGTGCTGCCGAAGGCCGTTTGCTTGCCCGCAATCTTGAGCGCGCCCTGATCCGGCTTGAGCTTGCCGAAGAGAATCCGGGCCAGTTCGAGCTGGCCGCATCCCATGAAGCCATAGATGCCAAGGACTTCGCCCGCGCGGACCGCGAATGAAACGTCCTGCAGCGCGCGCGCAAGCGAGAGTTGGCTGGTCTCCAGCACCACCGGGTGATCACTGGGCGGCGGCAGCATGATGTCGTCCGTGTACGTCTCCTCCAGCGCCTCGTTGCCCCTGCCGATCATCGCCTCGATCAGGGCGGTCTTGCTGGTCGCAACGGCGGCCGCCTCGGCGACCTTCCTGCCGTTGCGGAACACCGTCACCGTATCCGAGACACGCAGGATGTCTTCGATGAAATGCGAGATGAAGATGATCGAGGTGCCCTCGTCCCGCAGCCTGCGCAAGGTCGAAAACAGCCGCTCCACCTCCGGCGGGGAAAGCGCCGAGGTCGGCTCGTCGAGAATGATGATGCGGGCGCCCGAGAACAGCACGCGCGCGATCTCGATCAGTTGCTGCAGGCCGATCGGCAGGTCTCCCAATCGCGATGCCGGGTCGACCGCGATGCCGAATCGGCCGAGCAGCTCGCCGGCCTCGCGGCTCATGCGCCGCCATTGCAACAGCCCGAAGCGGTTGGTCGGCTGGTTGCCGAGAAACACGTTCTCGGCGACCGACAGCTCGGGCGCGACGCTGAGTTCCTGATGCACCATGGCAATCCCTGCCGCGCGCGCGTCACGCGTCGAGCGGAACCGGGTGTCGTTCCCATCCAGCATGAACCGGCCGGAGAATTCCGGATGCACGCCGGCGATGATCTTCATCAGCGTGCTCTTTCCTGCGCCGTTTTCGCCGACGAGACCATGGATCTCGCCGGCCGAGAGCGCGAAGTCTATTCCACAAAGCGCCTCGACGCCGCCGAAGGCCTTCGTGATGCCCTGCAGTTCGAGAAGAGGTGAGCGGCCTTGCGGCATGACGGATCAAATCAGGAAGTGATCTTCCATCCACTGCATGCCGGCCGCATTTGCCTTTGTGACGACCGGACCATCCGTCACGACGCTCTTCGGAATGCCCGTCCCGCTCTTTTCGCCCGCGGTCACGGCTGCGACGCCTGCGACGATCGCGCCGCCATGGATGCGGCACGACGGGTTGCGCACAGTGGCAAACATGCGGCCTTCGCTCACAGCTTGGATTGCCGGCGGCATGGCGTCGACGCCTCCGATCAGGATGTTGGTGCGGTTGTGCGCCTTCATGATGTTGTAGGCAGCAAGCGCCATGTCGTCATTATGGAAGAAAGCCGCGTCGATCTGCGGGTATTTCGTGAGATAGGTTTCCCATAGCCGGGCGGTCTTCGAGACGTCCCAATCGGCGGGCTGGGTATCGAGGACTTCGACGTTTGGATACTGCTTGATCACCGAATTGAAGCCCTTGGCGCGCCCTTGCGCGCCGGTATGGCCGAGCGCGCCCTGTGTCATGATCATCTTGCCCTTGCCGCCGATGGCATTGACAAGCGCCTGCGTGACGGAAGCGCCCATGAACTCGTTGTCGGGGGCGAGGAACGAATGAACGTTGATCTGGTCGAGCGGGGCGATCAAGGTGTCCATGTCGATGACGGGAATGCCGGCATCGATCATCTTCTGCACCGGCTGAGTCAGCGTGCCGATACCGAATGCCTGGATCGCGACAAAATCCCATTTCTGCGAAGCCATGTTGTCGATGGCCGTGCGCTGTTTCACGGCGTCGAGTTGGCCGTCGAACCAGGTGACGTCGACGTTGAAGAGCTTGCCCCACCATTCGGCCGCCTGCTTGCCCTGGGCGCACCACGTTGCCTGCAGGCCGGCGTTGGAGAACGCGGCCTTCAGTGGCTTTTCCGAGCGTCCGACTTCTGCCGCAGAGGTCGGACTCGCGCCCAGCCCCCCGAGCACAGCCGTGGCGGCGCCAGCTATTGCGGCCGTCTGCAGAAGATCGCGCCTGGTCATTGAGGATTTGTCAGTCCCGGACATCGTTCGCTCCCTGGCTATCATTGCTTTTGGCCAACGGCGTCATTGCATGCGCCGCGGAGACGGCAGTGTCTCATAATCGTGTTGTCTGCGCCACCTATTGGGACAAGCTCTTGCCGACGAGGGGATCTTGGATGTTGCTGTGCAAGATGAGCGCTTCGATCTCGGCCAGCAGTTTTCGCCACGCATCTTCAATATCGACGGACCAATCGGCTCCGAGCAGTTCGCGCAATGTCGCTTTGATTACGCTGAAGAACGCAACGAACAGGTCGCGCGGCGTGCCGTAAGCGTCATGCGAGAGGGCCTCGCATTCGATCAGGCGAAACGGTCCGCTGCGTTCGCCGGCATAATCCAGGATCGCCTCGATCGTCAGCGCCAGCATCGATCCCTTGACGAGGTCCGAGCCTTCGGTGCGAAACATGGCGTGCGTTTCGGGATGTTCGCGGAACAGACGGCGATAGACCTGCGGTGTCAGATCGTCGCAACGCGAGGCCGCCAATTCGAAGCTGTGTTGGATATTGTTGCTGCCGGTCATTTCGCGGGCACCGTGCACCACGCTCGCGCCATGCTGCGGATGATCTTGCGAAAAAAAGAGCAGGGCACCAAGCCCTGCTCGAGAAATTGTGTCGACCCTGTTGATCCCGCAATTTGGATTTGATCTTGATTGGCGGGGTGACGCTGCTTCTGCGCGCCAGGGGCTCCTCCCGAGACTTGGACCACCAGACTTTGCCCTTCGGCCAGCCTGAGCCCGGATTCGTAGACGATCTTTCGCCTCTTGTCATCATTTTCGGCAACGATTGTTCAAACTTCGAGCAATTTGCGAAATGATCGGAAATTGGCCCCTCCGGAATGCATCTGTATGCATAGCATTACCATAAGGTATTATGATAGTGTGGTTGGGGTAACGATAAGCCCACTTATTTTGCAGCGCTTCCTGAGAATTTCACCGGTTTCCGGTCAATTCCTTGATGGGATCCGGTGCGGCCTCGACTTCCGACGCCGCCAGTGATTAGTTCCGGCATTAGCAGATGGCTTTGCTGATGCGGCACTACTTACAAAAACTTCTTCCGATCATCCTGATCGCACTGATGGTGCAGATTCTCGCACCTATCGGCGCGTGCTGGGCCGCGGCCATCGCCGCCTCCGACCCCTTGCAGACGTTCGAGATTTGCCGCAGCAATCCAGCTGCGAATCCTTCGCAGTCTGATCGGGGCAGCCAGCATCATCATGATGGCACCTGCTCGGCGTGCTGCGCGGCACAAGCCGGTGCGTCGTTCGATACGCCGCAAGCGGTTGTTGTCGCGCAGCCCTATCGCACGGCCGCGCGCGCAGTCTGGCCGGATCGGGTCGCGGGCCTCCGCACAGCGCGAAGCGGTTCCAATTCCCAAGCGCGCGGGCCGCCGCTGTCGATGTGAAGAACGGCGGCAACCCGCCGCTTCGTGCATTTTCACAGTTTGGCGGTTGCGGAGATTTCCATGTCTACCCTTCTCTTGCGCGCGAGTCCGCGGGAACTCGTTGCTGTCTTCGTTCCTCTCACGGCAAGCAGCGCCCGCCAAACCGTCGCAAACCGCCATCGGCGTGACTTCTCCGCCGACTTTTCGAAACGGATCGCCGAGGATTTAACGAGCTTGCTGGGCTCGACCGAAACCACAAGCGACGTCGAAGGGGCTGTCGGTCGACGCACAGACGACCAGCGGCAGTTTCTCGTTCGAAGCAAGTCCGCAGGGCGACCGATGACCAGAGAAGACCGATGAACTGGTTCGGCGCGGAGATTGACGGTCCGATCATCGTCGCGCGTGCGATCCACTTCACCGCGTCCGCGATGATTGCGGGCGGCTTGGTGTTTCGCTCAACCGTCGCCGACCCAGCCTTGCGTTCCGAGCCGAAAGCAAGCGGTATCGTGGAATCGCAGATTCGCCGGATGGTGTGGATCTGCCTGCCGATAGCGGTGCTCAGCGGACTGGCCTGGGTGCTGGTGTTGACGATGTCGCTGAGCGACGAGGGGCTCGGGGAAGCCGTGACTTCGGGAGCGCTGCGGGATGTCCTCGGCTTGACGCAGTTCGGATGGATGTCGCAGATCCGGTTTGCGCTCGCGGTCGGGCTGGCAGTCTCTCTCGTCTTCGACCGCTCGGCGCCGTGGCGTTGGCTTGCTTTGGGCCTGGCCGTCGGCTTGATGGCATCGATGGCCTGGACCGGACATGCCGCATCCACCGCGCACGCGTTGGGTTATCTGCAGCTGGCCGCCGATACCCTGCATCTCTGCGCTGCGGCGGCCTGGATCGGCGGCCTGATCCCGCTCGCCCTTCTGCTCCATGCCGCACGACGATACGACGTCCTGGGGTGGGCCGCGCTCGAACGCGATGCGATCAGTCGTTTTTCCTCGCTCGGCATCGCCTGCGTCGCAGCCTTGATCCTGTCGGGACTGATCAACAGCTGGATCCTGGTCGGTTCATTTCGCGGCTTGATCCTGACCGCCTATGGCTGGGTCCTGATGCTGAAGCTGATCGTCTTCGCGGTCATGGTCGCGCTCGCCGCGGTGAACCGGCTGAGCTTGATGCCGGAGATGGCGTTGCCGTCGGGGAGCGAGCGGCGACGTCAGGCGCGGCGGCGACTGACGCGCAATACGGTCATCGAAATTGCCTTGGGGGTTCTGGTCTTTGCCATCGTAGGGCTGCTCGGGACCCTGCATCCGGCGGCTCATCTCGTCAACTAGCGCTGAACTAGAACTAGAATGTGAAAAAGGAGGAAGTCATGCACATCAGGATTGTCAGGCTTGCATCGATCGTTGCGTTGGCGGGCTGTCTCCTGGCGGCGCCTTGGGCGCGTGCCAATGACGTCAAGGCCGGCGATCTCGTCATCAGCCAGGCCTGGAGTCGCGCTACGCCGAAGGGCGCGAAAATTGGCGGCGGCTATCTCACTATCGAGAACAAGGGCAGCGCGCCGGACCGGTTGATCGGCTGTTCATCCGACATGGCCGGCAGTGTTCAGGTCCATGAAATGACCATGATCAATGGCGTGATGAAAATGCGTCCGCTCGACAATGGGTTGACGATCGATCCGGGCAGGTCCGTCAAGCTGGCCCCCGGTGGCTATCATCTGATGCTGATGGATCTGAGGGGACCGCTGAAGCAGGGCGACAAGCTGCCGGTCACGCTCGAGTTCGAGAGGGCTGGCAAGGTACAGGTCTCGCTCGACGTCGCCTCCGTCGGCGCGCAGGCGCCGGCGACCGGCGCCGATTCGGGTGGTTCGATGCAGATGAAGAAGATGTCTCCCGACATGAAGATGTGAGACGGGCCGTGCCGAGGATCGGCTGCTCGCTGCTATTTGTCGGGCTCGCCATGCTGGCGAGCCCGCTGCCGGCGGCGACCACGCCGCCGATGATCCATATTCACTGAGAAGGCGATGTTCAGGTCCTGATTTTCGCCCGGCGCGTCGGACCGATGGTTTCGTGCTGCAACTGACGTCCGGCGACGCGACCTTGCTCACGGCGAAGGAAGCAACCCAGGGTCCTGAGCCCGTCCTGACGCTTCCGTCCGCCGGCCGTTGGCATATCCGCATCAATGCCATGACGCTGTTCCGGACGATCTCGCTGCAGGATGATTTTGACGTGCCGACCCAATGACCTCGATCAATGTTCCGAATCGGCCTGTCACGACGGGCGGGGGAAAGCTGCCGTCGCCCCGGATTTCGACGGGAAAATGGCAGGAAGTCCGATGACTTAGCGGCTTTTTCCAAGGTCCGCCCCTTGTCTTTTGCCGCGTGATCCGCTTTCACTGGCGCCAGCCCGCGTTTCCAAACGATTCCGTCAAGGCTCATCGCATGCGATTGTCTCGGTTCTTTCTGCCCATCCTGAAAGAGAATCCGAAAGAGGCGGAAATCGTGTCGCATCGTCTGATGCTGCGCGCCGGAATGCTGCGGCAGGAGGCGGCCGGCATCTATGCCTGGCTGCCGCTGGGCTTTCGGGTGCTGAAGAAGATCGAGCAGATCGTGCGCGAGGAGCAGAATCGCGCGGGCGCCCTGGAGTTGCTGATGCCGACGCTGCAGCTTGCGGAGCTTTGGCGCGAGAGCGGGCGCTATGATGCCTACGGTCCCGAAATGCTGCGGATCTCCGACCGCCACAAGCGCGAGCTATTATACGGGCCGACCAACGAGGAAATGATCACCGAGATTTTCCGCGCCTACGTGAAGTCGTACCGCAGCCTGCCGCTCAACCTCTATCACATCCAGTGGAAGTTTCGCGACGAGCAGCGTCCGCGATTCGGCGTCATGCGGGGCCGCGAATTCCTGATGAAGGACGCCTATTCCTTCGACATCGACGAAGCGGCGGCGCGGCGCTCCTATAACAGGATGTTCGTCGCCTATCTGCGCACGTTTGCGCGGATGGGACTGAAGGCGATCCCGATGCGCGCCGAGACGGGACCGATCGGCGGCGACCTCAGTCATGAATTCATCGTGCTCGCGGAGACCGGCGAGTCCGCTGTGTATTGTGACCGCGGCGTGCTCGACCTGCCGATTCCCGCCGACGATGTCGATTACGACGGCGATCTGTCGCCGATCATCAAGCAATGGACCTCGGTCTATGCCGCGACCGAGGACGTCCACGATGCCGCGCGCTTCGAGCGCGAGGTCTCCGCGGAAAAGAAACTGCATACCAGGGGTATCGAGGTCGGCCAGATCTTCTACTTCGGCACCAAGTACTCCGATTCGATGAAAGCATTGGTTGCGGGTCCCGACGGCGCCGACGTTCCGATCCATGGCGGCTCCTATGGGGTTGGCGTCTCGCGTCTGGTCGGCGCCATCATCGAGGCCTGCCACGACGATGCCGGCATCAAATGGCCGGAGGCGGTCGCGCCGTTCAGGGCGGTCATTCTCAACCTGAAGCAGGGGGCCGACGATACGGATGCGGCTTGCGAAAGGCTCTATCGCGAGCTCGTGGCCAAGGGCGTGGAGGTGCTCTACGATGACACCGACCAGCGCGCCGGCGCCAAGTTCGCCGCCGCCGACCTGATCGGCGTTCCCTGGCAGATCATGGTCGGGCCGAAGGGCCTCGCCGATGGCAAGGTCGAGATCAAACGGCGCAGCGACGGCACGCGTGAGAACGTATCGCTCGGCGATCTCGTATCACGTTTCTAGCATCGGCATTGGAGCCCGCCCCTTCAGATCGACCAATGGCGTCGCCCGATGTGGAGCCTCTCGCTTGCGATCGGCCGGCATCGCCAAGCGTGAGGAAAACTATTGGATTAATTGGCCGATCCTGCTTTACCGCACTATGATTGCGTGGAATCCAAAAGGATTCGCGCAAATCCTCAAGACCGGCCCAACAGCTCAGGCGAAGCCATTGATGGCACAGAAAAAACCAAATCGTGGGATGAGCGAGCGATGGATGAAACTGTGAACGAACCGATCCATACCGCACCGTTTGCGCCCTTCGAATGGATGCTCTCCGGCCGCTACTTGCGGGCGCGCCGCAGGGAAGGATTCATCTCGGTCATCGCCGGATTTTCGTTCCTCGGAATCATGCTGGGCGTGGCGACGCTGATCATCGTCATGGCCGTGATGAACGGGTTTCGCAAGGAGCTCTTGGACAAGATTCTCGGCCTCAACGGCCACATTCTGGTGCAACCGCTGGAATCGCCGCTCACCGACTGGAAGGACGTTGCCGACCGCATCAGCCAGGTGCGGGGCGTGCGGCTCGCCGCGCCTGTCGTGGATGGCCAGGGGCTCGGCTCTTCGCCGTTCAACGCCACCGGCGTCTTCATTCGCGGCATCCGCGCCGACGATCTGAACAATCTCACCTCGATCGCCAAGAACATCAAACAGGGAACGCTGGAAGGTTTTGACGAAGGGCAGGGGGTCGCTATCGGCCGCAGGCTTGCCGACCAGTTGTCGCTGCATGCGGGCGACAGCATCACACTGGTGTCTCCGAAGGGGGCGGTGACCCCGATGGGCGTGACGCCGCGTATCAAGCCCTACAAGGTGGCGGCGGTGTTCGAGATCGGCATGTCGGAATACGATTCGACGTTCGTCTTCATGCCGCTGGCCGAGGCGCAGGCCTATTTCAACCGCGTCAGCGACCGCGGCAGCGACGTCTCCGCGATCGAGGTCTTCACCACCGACCCCGACCGCATCGATTCGTTCCGCAAGTCGATCACCGAAGCCGCGGGCCGTCCTGTGTTCCTGGTCGACTGGCGACAGCGCAACTCGACCTTCTTCAACGCCCTGCAGGTCGAGCGCAACGTGATGTTCCTGATCCTGACCATGATCGTGCTCGTCGCGGCGCTGAACATCATTTCCGGCCTGATCATGCTGGTAAAGGACAAGGGCAGCGACATCGCGATCCTGCGCACCATGGGTGCCTCGCAGGGATCGATCATGCGGATATTCCTGATCACCGGGGCCGCGATCGGCGTGGTCGGGACGCTGACCGGCTTCGTGGTCGGGCTGCTGATCTGCCTCAACATCGAATCGATCCGGGAATTCCTGTCCTGGCTGACCAGCACCGAATTGTTTTCGCCGGAGCTCTACTTCCTCTCCAAGCTGCCGGCGGAGGTCGACTTCGGCGAGACCACGGCGGTCGTGATCATGTCGCTGACCTTGTCGTTCCTCGCCACACTGTATCCATCATGGCGCGCCGCTCGCCTCGACCCCGTCGAAGCGCTCCGGTACGAGTGAGGGGCTGATGG
>NZ_JBAURI010000091.1:0-2119 GCF_049581145.1 Bradyrhizobium sp. | reverse complement strand
GGCGCGCGGTATGGCGCATCCTGCTCGAAGGCGAAGACGGCTTCTCGTCCGGCTACATCGACGACGACTGGACGACGCCGGACCTCGCGTCGGTGCTCGATCTGGGCATGCGCAACGAAACGGCTCTGACGCCGCAGACCAAGAACTGGCTGCTGAGCTTCGCATTTAATCGCGTTGGCCACGCACTGCGCGCCAATACGCGTCGCGGCAGCCGCCGCAACATCGCCGCGCATTACGATCTCGGCAACGACTTCTTCCGGCCGTGGCTCGACGCCGGTATGAATTACTCCTCGGCGCTTTATCGCGGCGATGAAACGCTGGAGAGGGCGCAGCAACGTAAGCTCGACCGGATCGCGGAGCTGCTTGCGCTCCGCGGCGGCGAAAAAGTGTTGGAGATCGGCTGCGGCTGGGGCGCGCTCGCCGAACGGCTGCTGCGCAGCTTCGGGGCCAACGTGCTGGGTGTCACGCTCTCGCGGCAACAGCTCGGCTATGCCGAGGCACGGCTCGCCGCCGAGATCGAACGCGGCCAGGCGGAGCTAAGATTTCTCGACTATCGCGACATCGAAGGCCGCTTCGACCGGATCGCCTCGATCGAAATGAGCGAGGCGGTCGGCGCGCGCTATTGGCCGGTTTACTTCGCCAAGCTGCGGGCCTGCCTTGAGATCGGCGGCATCGCCGTGATCCAGGCCATCACCGTGGCCGAGGAGCGCTTCGACGCTTATCGCAGGCGGCCGGACTTCATCCAGCGCCACATCTTTCCGGGCGGCATGCTGCCGACCCAATCGATCATAGAGCGCGAAGCGGCTCGGGCCGGCCTCAAGCTCGTGTTTCACGAATCGTTCGGCGACAGCTACGCGCGGACGCTGCGCGAGTGGCGCAAGCGCTTCTTGCAGGCATGGCCGAAGCTCGAGGCGCTCGATTTCAATGCGCGCTTTCGGCGCTTGTGGGAGTATTATCTGGCTTATTGCGAGATCGGATTTCGCTCCGGCAGTGTCGACGTCGGGTTTTATAAGCTCGCCGGGTGAACGAGATGCGCTTTGCGCACCTAAAGATCCGGTATTGCTTCGAGCGGATGCGGTTGCCCAGTTTAAGAAAGCCGCCTCACGCCCGCCGCCGCGAAATCACGTAGCTCTCGTCGAAGAACCACAGCCCGCCGCGCTCGCGCAGCACCGAGCGGGTGGCGTCGATATAGCTGCCGTCGGCGGCGGCCTTGGCGACGCGGTCGTCCTCGACCTGCGCCACATAGATCGCCGCGTTCCATGCCGCGAACAGCGTCGAGGTGCCGATCGATTCCGATATTTCCGAGGGCAGCGTATGCATCTCGTAGCGGAACAGCGAGCGGTTATCGGCATAGGCGTTGAAGTTGAGCTCGCGGCCGGCCGGGCCAAGCTCGTGCTTGACCGCTTTGAGGATGTCGTGGCGGTCGTGAATAAAAGGATGGTCGTCCGGCCAGACTTTTTGGATGATCTCCATGCCGGGATCTTGGCCGTGCGAATGGATGGCGATCAGCCGCCCGCCGGGACCGAGCGCACGCGCCAGCGGCGCGATCACGCGCTTGGCCTTGAAGTCCAGCGGCGCGCGGGCGCGATAGGGCTGCGAGGCGATGACGAGGTCGTAATCGGCGCGGGTGCCGCCGGCCTTGGGGATGATCGGATTGAGCAGGAAGCGGTGATCCTCGCGATAGAGCACCAGCACCACCGGCCGCTCATACATTGGATTGCCGGTGCGCGCCGAGACGCCGGCCTTCCAGTTCTGCGCCAGGAACGGCTCGAGGGCGATGATCTGCTGCTCGAAGCGGTGCGCTGAGTTGCCCAACAACGGCAGCTCATGCCAGACCAGGCTCGACGCCGCGTTGAGCGATTTGACGTGCAGCCACGGCGCGTCGGCATAAGCAAGGTTGGTCAGCACCAGAACCGTCGCCGGATGTTCGAAGAAGCGGTCCGACATCTTCTGCAGCGTCAGGCGGACGTCTTCGAGCGAGATTTCCTTGCCGACCGTGTAGAACGGCATGTGCGGGAAGCGGTCGTGCATCGCGCGCATGACCCGCGTAAGCACCGAACCGTCGCCGACGCCGGCGTCAAAAACACGGACCGCGGGCGGATGCGGATGGATATGCGCC
>NZ_JBAURI010000090.1:0-2950 GCF_049581145.1 Bradyrhizobium sp. | reverse complement strand
GGCAAGAGTACGGCGAAGGATGCCGCGAAGCCGCCGAAAGGCGTGATCGCGGTCGCGCCGCCGAGCTTTCGGCGGGAGCGGGCGCTGATCAAGCGCGACATCTGGCCGGTCGCCGGCTGCGACGAGGCCGGACGCGGTCCCTTGGCCGGACCGGTGGTGGCGGCAGCCGTCGTGCTCGATCCGAAGCGAATCCCGAAGGGGATCGATGATTCCAAGCGGCTGACGCCGGAGCAGCGCGAACAGCTGTTCGACAAGATCTGCGCGACATCGGCCTTTGCCGTGGCGGTCGCCTCGCCGGCGCGGATCGATCGCGACAATATCCTGCGCGCCTCGCTCTGGGCGCTCGCGCGCGCCGTCCATGCGCTGCCGGAGAGGCCCAGACATGTGTTCGTCGACGGCCGCGACAGGCTCGACGTCGCCTGCGACTGCGAAGCCGTGATCGGCGGCGATGGCCTCGTCCTATCGATTGCCGCGGCCTCGATCATCGCCAAGGTGACGCGCGACCGGCTGATGTGCGCGCTGGCGGAGCAATGTCCGGGCTACGGCTTCGCGCAGCACAAGGGCTATAGCGTGCCGGAGCATCTCGAGGCGCTCGACCGGCTCGGGCCGTCGGTGCATCACCGCAGATTTTTCGCCCCCGTGATCGCCGCGCGGGAGAAGCATCAACCCTGGACCATCGAGCGCAAGGGCGATCTGTTCGCGGCTGAAACGCAAATCACGACCGATACCCCTGCAGCGATCTGATCGCGTCCAATTGCTTGTTGCTTCGGCGCCCTGTTGCCTCGACGGCGGCCGGGCTCTATCACCTTGCGGGATCGAAGAGGGCCGGCGTGTGCCGCGAGCCCGCCTGTCCGGACGGTTCATGCGTTTCACTTCCCTGGTAATCGAGCTGATCCGGGCCCGGCCGCGGCTGGTGGTCTGGATCGTGGTGCTGCTGCAGGCGGCACTGTGGCTCGCCGTGCCGCTGTTGTTCTACTCGAGTCCGCCGGACCATCTGGCGACGGTGCTCGCCTATGGACGGGAATACCAGGTCGGCACCGATCTCGGACCGCCCTTGGCGTTCTGGCTTGCCGATATCGCCTTTCGTGTCAGCGGAAATCATTTGTTCGGCGTCTATGTGCTGGCCGAGCTGTGCTCGATTGCGACCTTCTGGACGGTCTATTTTCTGGCACGTGCGGTGGTCGGCGGACAGCAGGCGGTGCTGGCGGTGCTCTTGACCATGACGCTGACGGCGTTCAGTTCACCAAGCCTTGCATTCGGGCCGCCGGTGGCGGCGCGCCCGCTGTGGGCGATGTTGTTGCTGTACTCCTGGCAGCTGATCGGCCAGAGCCGGCGCAACGCGTGGTTCGCGTGGTCGATCGCCGCCGGGCTGTTGCTGTTGACGACGCCGGCGGTGATCGGCCTGTTGCTCCTGGTCGCGGGCTTTGCGCTCGTCACCGAGCGCGGCCGGCGCATGCTGTTGACGTTCGATCCGCTGTTTGCGCTGCTCGTGATCGTGGTGCTGGCGCTGCCCTATCTGATCTGGCTGATCCGGGCCGACATGCTTGGTCTGCCGCCACTACCGGCGGTGGCGGAGCTCGGCGCAAGGGCCGTGCACTGGGTCCGGCTGCTCGGCGGCCTGTTGCTGTCGATGTCCGGGATATTGCTTCTCGCCGTGCTCAATCTCGGCTGGTTCAGCCGCGCGCCGGAGGAAGCGCCCATCATCTACCGGCCGCCGGTCGATCCGCTGGCGCGCGAATTCGTGTATTTTTTTGCGATCGCACCCGCGATGGCAAGCAGCCTGATCTCCGGCCTGTTCAATCTCGATTCCGTGGTCAGCGGGACCGGCATTGCGCTCATGATGATCGGGCTCGCCGTGATCGTTGCGACCGGCGACCTCATCCATCTCAGGCGCCAGCGCGTGCTGCGCACGGTGTGGGCGGCGGCCATCGCAGCACCGGCACTGGCGGTGATCGCAGGCACGCTGTTCCTGCCCTGGATCGGGAGCCGGGAGGTCGCGACCTCACTGCCCACGCGCGCCATCGCGCAGTTCTTCGGTGAGAGTTTTGCGCGCCGCACCAACCATCCTCTGCGCGCGGTCGCCGGCGATACGGAAATCGCCGGCCTGATCGCGCTTGGTGCCGGCCGTCCGCATCTCTTCATCGACGCGGCGCCGCAGCGGACGCCATGGGTGAGCGCCGCGACATTCAACAAAACCGGCGGTGTCGTGGTCTGGCGGGCGTCCGACACCGTCGGCACGCCGCCAGCCGAGATCGCCGCGCGCTTTCCCGGCCTGGTGCCGGAAGTGCCGCGGGCGTTCGACTGGCTGATCGATGGCCGCCAGCCGCTGCTGCGGATCGGCTGGGGGATCGTGCGGCCGAAGGGACCGTGAACTGACTCTTCAGGATGCGGACACTTGCGCGAGTGCTTTCGCGATCGCGCGCAGATCCTGCCAGGACATCCGCTTGTACGACGGCGAGCGCAACAGATAGGCCGGGTGGAAGGTGGCAATCGCGGGGATCACGCGGCTGCCGGTATCGTAGTCGAGCCATTTGCCGCGACTGCGCATGATGCCTTCGCGGGTGCCAAGCAAGGCCTGGGTCGAGGGATTGCCGAGCGTCACCAGCACGTCGGGATCGACCAGCTCGATCTGCCGCCTGATGAACGGCAGGCAGATTTGCGTCTCCTGCGGGGTGGGCGTGCGGTTGCCGGGCGGCCGCCACGGAATCACATTGGCGATGTAGGCGCTGGTCCGGTCGAGCCCGATCGCGCCGAGCATGCGGTCCAACAGCTTGCCCGAGCGCCCGACGAACGGCAGTCCCTCGATATCCTCCTCGCGTCCGGGCGCCTCGCCGACCAGCATGATGCGCGCCTTCGGATTGCCGTCGGCGAACACCAGCCGTGTCGCGGTCGCCTTCAGCGCGCAGCCGTCGAATTTTTCCAACAGCTCACGCAGGGCTTGGAGCGTCGG
>NZ_JBAURI010000089.1:0-4815 GCF_049581145.1 Bradyrhizobium sp. | reverse complement strand
GTCCAGCAGCGCCTTGATCAGGGCGATCGAGCTGGAGAAATCCGGCCCCAGCACCGGGCCAAAAACGGCAACCGGATTGATCACCGCAAGCTTGAGGCCGGCCCCCTCGCGCGCCACGAATTCCCAGGCGGCGCGTTCGGCCAGCGTCTTGGATTTGACATAGGGCTGCGCGTCCGGGCCTGCGAGATTGGTCCAGCTGGTCTCGTCAAAGGGCTGACTTTGCTGTGGATGTCCGTAACCGATCGCCGCGAATGACGAGGTCAGCACCACGCGCTTCACGTTGGCCTCGCGCGCCGCCCGCAGCACGCGCAGGGTTCCGTCGCGCGCCGGTCCGATCAGTTCGTTCTCATCGTCGGGCACATGGGCGGGCAACGGCGAGGCCACATGAAGCACATGGTCACAGCCGGCGACCGCCTCGCGCCAGCCGGCATCGTCCTGTAGATCGGCGGTGACGAACGACAGCCGGTCGGCCGCCTCGGCGCCGCCCTGGCGCAGCATCGCCAGCACATCGGCCTTGCGCCCGTCATGGCGCACGGTGGTGCGCACCTCGTGGGCGGCATCGAGCAGCTGCAGAATGATATGGACGGCGATGAAGCCCGAGCCGCCTGTGACCAGGACGGTACTCATGCGCAGATGCCTTTCGCAGTCGCCGGGGTCGGCGCCGAGCCCTGTTATGCCCTTGCCCAATTCATTGCGAAAGAAGCCTTGGACCTGCCGGAAACCCAATCGCAAACGAATTATACCGGAGTTGCGAAAATGGCATAACCGCATATTTTTCAATAGCTTATGTGGAAACCATATGCTCGGAAGCGGGAGAGCCGCAGACGGTTAGCCGTACGCGCGTTGGCACTCCTTCGACGACGACGGCCACAATCGCCGGGCGGCAATGCCCGCGCAGCCGTGAGAGCCATTCGCCAACGAGCCGCTCCTGGAGGCTTCGCAGGCAGCATATCAGGCGCCGCCGGCGCCCTACTCGTCGCGATAGACCTTTTCGCGCTTCTCGTGGCGTTCCTGCGCCTCGACCGACAGGGTTGCGATCGGACGCGCCTCCAACCGCTTCAGCGAGATCGGCTCGCCGGTCTCCTCGCAATAGCCGTAGGTGTTGTCCTCGATGCGCTGCAGCGCGGCATCGATCTTGGAGATCAGCTTGCGCTGACGGTCGCGGGCGCGCAACTCGATCGCGCGGTCGGTCTCGGACGAGGCCCGATCCGCGAGATCGGGGTGATTGACGTTCTCCTCCTGCAGGGTCTGCAGCGTGAGCCTCGACTCCCGCAGGATCTCGTCCTTCCACGCCAGCAGCTTGGCGCGAAAATAGTCGCGCTGGCGATCGTTCATAAAAGGCTCTTTTTCGGAAGGTCTGTAGTTCTTCAGCTTTTCCAAGGTCAGCCCATCATTACTAACTGGTGCCGGTTTTCGCCGGCCCGAACGGGGAAAAAAAGCTCCCGTTAGCGCGGCTTATATAGCGGCATCTTGTGACAGACAATATCGGCCCCCGCCGCTAAACCGGGCACCCCCCAGCCGTCCCGGCAGGAACCTGTGAGCAAACTCAAAGCAAGGTCGAGGCCAAGCCGGACCAGGTCCGGCTCAACTCCGGCTACCGCCTTACCAGGCCCAAACCAGCGCCTCAGAACTGCCCGGCTTTGGCCAGCTCGACCTCCACCCGGAGCTCGATATCGGACAGCACCGAATCGAGGCCGGGATCGCCGGAAGAGGATTTCAGGTTGGCGGCGGCCTCGCGCAGCCGGTTGACCGTGGCGGCATCGAGATTGCCTGACAACAGTCCCAGCTTGAGATCGTCGAGCACGTCGAGCGCAACCTTGCCGCGCTTCACCGAGCGCCGGCGCCGTTCCGCCGGGTCTTCCTCGATACCCTGCAGGGCCAGAAGCGCGTCGATATTGGCGCTGGCCTTGGGGGCCGCGGTCGCGCGGGTCTCCGAGGTCGAGGCGGTCTCCTCCGGCAGCGAAAAGCTCGAGGAGCTGGTGCGCCGCGTCGCGGTGGTGGGCGTCCCCAGCGTGGTGCCGTTCGGTCCTGTGATGCGCATCATCGGGTCTTTCGAAGCAGATGTGGGCGAGCTTTGCGCGCCGTCGGTTAACGGAGCGTAAATGACCCGGCAAAATCTGCCGACGGACACCGATTTTGCCGTTGCGGCGGCCGGCCGCAGTGTACCCGCGTCATATTTTCATAAACAAAATCAATATATTAAGCCATCCAGACGCCCTGGCACGGCGCTCGCATAGGCAATGCCGGATCGCCACCATGGGAGTGGCCTGGCGGTCCGACACAGCGAGTTTGAGGGGGAGCACTGGCGTGCACTGCATCCGTTCGACGGGATTTTACGGGGCCGCCTGCGCCGCGCTGCTGGCGCTGGCCGGATCGCTGATGCCTGTCCAGGCGACGTCCCGGATCAAGGACCTCGCCAATATCGAGGGCGTTCGGCAAAACCAGCTGATCGGCTACGGCCTCGTCGTCGGCCTCAATGGTACCGGCGACACGCTGAACAACATCCCCTTCACCAAGCAGTCGCTGCAGGCGATGCTCGAGCGCATGGGCGTCAACATCCGCGGCGCCACGATTCGAACCGGCAACGTCGCCGCCGTCATGGTGACCGGCAATCTGCCGCCGTTCGCCACGCAAGGCACCAGGATGGATGTCACGGTGTCCGCGCTCGGCGACTCCAAGAACCTGATGGGCGGCACCCTGCTCGTCACCCCGCTGCTCGGCGCCGACGGCAACGTCTACGCGGTAGCGCAAGGTTCGGTCGCGATCTCGGGGTTCAACGCCGAAGGCGAAGCCGCCAAGGTCGTGCGCGGCGTGCCGACGGTCGGCCGCATCGCCAACGGGGCCATCATCGAGCGCGAGATCGAGTTCGCGCTCAATCGTCTGCCCAATGTGCGGCTGGCGCTGCGCAACCCCGACTTCACCACCGCCAAGCGCATCGCCGCGGCGGTCAACGACTATCTCGGCGTCAAGACCGCCGAGCCGATCGACCCCTCCACCGTGCAGCTTTCGATCCCGCCGGAATTCAAGGGCAACGTCGTCGCCTTCCTGACCGACATCGAGCAGTTGCAGGTCGAGCCTGATCTGGCGGCCAAGATCGTCATCGACGAGCACTCCGGCATCATCGTCATGGGGCGCGACGTTCGGGTCGCGACCGTTGCGGTGGCGCAGGGCAACCTCACCGTCACCATTTCCGAAAGCCCGCAAGTCAGCCAGCCCAATCCGGTTTCCCGCGGGCGAACCGTCACGACGCCGCGCTCCAACGTCACCGTCAGCGAGGATGGCAAGAAATTCGCCGTGGTGAAGAACGGCGTGTCGCTGCAGCAGCTGGTCGACGGACTCAACGGACTCGGCATCGGGCCGCGCGACCTGATCGGCATCCTGCAGGCGATCAAGGCCGCCGGCGCCATCGAAGCCGACATCGAGGTGATGTGATGCAGACCGCCTCTGTCAATTCCTCCCGGGTCAGCTCCGGCAAGTTCGAGGTTCACGCGATCAAGGGGCGGCAGGATCTCGACTTCGCAGCCGCGCTGCAGAAGGTCTCCCCGAAAGCACAGGCCAAGGCCAAGGCGACCGCGACCGCCTTCGAGGGCATGTTCATCAATTCGATGTTCTCGGAGATGACCTCGGGCGTGCAGGGCGAAGGTCCGTTCGGCAGCACGCAGGGCACCGGCGTGTGGCGTTCGATGCTGACCGAGCAATATTCAAAATCCTTCGCCAAGGCCGGCGGAGTAGGCATTGCCAGCGAAGTCTACCGCACGCTGATCATGCAGCAGGCCAAGCGCGCGAGCTAGAGAGGACCACGATATGAGCACACCGGCACAACGACGCGAACCGCCATCGCCCTATCCCGCCGCCAAGACGCCGGCGGAAGCGCGCAAGCTTGCCGAGACCCTGATGGAGGTGATGAACGGCCTATTGTCGGTCATCGAACGCGAGACTGAACTGGTGCGCGCCGGCAAGCTGCGCGATGCGATGACGTTCGGGCCGAAGAAGACGGAACTGTCGCAGCGCTATGTCCATGTCGTCGGTCACATGAAGGCCAGCCAGAAATTCCTTTCGCAGACGGCACCCGAACTCCTGAGGACGCTGCATCGCCATCATGAAACTTTCCGTGCGATGCTGCAGGTCAATCTCACCGTGCTCGCGACCGCGCATGCGGTGTCGGAAAGCATCGTGCGCGGCGTCAACCTGGAGATGCAGCGCCGCAATAGCCCCAACACCTACACCGCGGCCGGACGGCGCGCCGTGCCCTCGCCACGGCAGATCAGGCCGCTCTCGGTCAGCCGCTCGCTCTGAGGCGCGGCGCGCCGGAAAGTTGATTACAATTTTCAACAAATGCGCGCGGCGACGCAAGCGCGCCGTTCATCGCGTTTGCTAACATAGCGTTGAAGTCTGCAGGTCATAGTTGCGGTCTGGGAAGGGTTGGGATTTGACTCGGAATGCGGCACTAGGAGGCTGCCATGAGTACGGATTTCAGCATCAGGCCGGCCGGGGCGCCGGTCCCATCACCGGTTGTCCAGCCGCCGAGCCCGGCGGTCAGCAACGCGGTCGCGACAGATCTGCCCGCCAGTCAAACCGTGACGGCGACGGACACAGGCGGAGCCGTGCGCAATGATGGACCGGCAACCAACGTCGACATTTCGCATCAGGCCTTCTACGACAACTCGGCGTCGACCATGGTCTATCAGGTCGTCAACGGCGCGACCGGCCAGGTCGTGGATCAATATCCCGACCAGGCGGTGGTGCGCCGCCGCGCCTATTTCCAGGCGCTCGATCTGAGCAAGGCCACCCAGCCGGGCGTCCACCCGACCGACG
>NZ_JBAURI010000088.1:0-7541 GCF_049581145.1 Bradyrhizobium sp. | reverse complement strand
GGAATGGATAATGCAATCGCCCCCCCTGAAAGGCCACATGTCTCACCGCCACATGCCGTCACGCCGCCGCCTGCTGCAATCCACTGCCGCCATTGCCGCCCTCGCCGCCACTCCAATCCGCTTCGCCTCGGCCGCAGACCCCGGCGTGACGGCGCGGCTCGCGCGCTACATGGTCACGGCGCGCGATCAGGCGCTGCCCGACGCCGTGGTGATGGAATGCAAGCACCGCATCCTCGACACCTTCGGCGCCATGATCTCCGGCTCGCGCATGAATCCGGGCCTGATGGCGCTGAAGTATGTTCGCTCGCTGGGCGGCGAGCCGCAGGCCTCGGTGATCGGGAGCGACTTTCGCACCACCGCCGTCAACGCGGCGCTAGCCAACGCGATGTGCGCCCATTCCGACGAGACGGACGATTTCGAACCGGTCACCAAGGCGCATCCCGGCAGCTCGGTGGTGCCAGCCGCGCTGGCCATGGCTGAACGGGCAGGCCGCAGCGGCCAGGACGTCATTCGGGCGGTGACGCTCGGCTATGATCTCGCCTGCCGGCTGTTGATGGCGCTGGGGCCCGATCTGGTCCGCGGCACCCACCGCAGCGCGGAGGGCACCGCCTCGACGTTCGGCGCGCTCGGAGCGGCCGCCGCGCTGGCCCGGCTTGATGAAACAGGCACGCGGTTTGCGATTTCCTATTCGGCGCAGCAGGTTTCCGGCCTGTGGAGCTGGGTGAAGGACCATGACCACATCGAGAAGGCATTCGACTTTGCCGGCATGGGCGCGCGCAACGGCGTCATGGCGGTCGACATGGTGCAGGCCGGCCTGACCGGCGTCGACGACGTGCTCGACGGCACCCACAACCTCTTCATTGCGCTGTCGACCGATCCGAAGCCGGAAGCGATGCTGGAAGGGCTCGGCAGCCGCTTCTATGTCACCGAGACCGCGATCAAGACCTACTCGGTCGGCTATCCCATTCAATCGCCGCTGGACGCGCTATTGGCCTTGCGCAGGCAGCACGGTCTCACGCCCGACAATGTCCGCGGCGTTCTGGTCAAGCTCCCGACCGACGCAATCGGCATCGTCGGCGAGAGCGCGATGCCCGACGTCAATTGCCGGCATCTGGTGGCGCTCGCCCTGGTCAAGGGCGCGGTCTCCTTCACCGACAGCCACGACGTCGCGCTGATGCACGACCCGAAGATCCTGGAGCAGACGGCGAAGATCACCCTGACGGCCGACCCGGCCCTGATGGATCCAGCCGCGCCGCGCGGCGCGATCGTCGAAGTCACGCTCGCTGACGGCAGGAAAGTCGAGCACTTCACCAAATTCCCGCCGGGCACCAAGGAGAACCCTCTCAGCACCGAGGCCGTCAGCGCCAAGACCCGCGACCTGATCGCGCCGGTGCTTGGCGCCGAGCGGGCGGACAGGCTGATCGATCAGATCAACGCGCTGGAGCGGATCGACGACATCAGGGCGCTGCGTCCGCTGTATACGGCTTGATCTCAGACCTGGCGCTCGGTATGGACGAGAACTAACAATTCCGCGTTTGATCGTCGGCGCGGCAGGCACTGATACGCTACGGATATCGACGCAAGGCTCCGCATGCCCAGCGCATGCAGAGCGCATTTCTGGAGAACCGCCATGACAAAGACGTCCCGGAGAGACCTGCTCACGACCGTTGCGGGCGCAGCCGCCACCGCGGCGATCTTTGAATCCGCTCCAGCCGCCGCGCAGGCCGGCCCGAAGCCGATTTTCCCGGTCCCGATCACGACGATCCCGATCGTCGGCGAGACCGACGTGTTCCAAGTCCGCCGCATCTATTGCATCGGGCGCAACTACGCGGCGCACGCCATCGAGCGCGGTTCCGATCCCACGAGGGAGCCGCCGTTCTTCTTCCAGAAGCCGACCGACGCGATCCAGAATGTCGCGATCGGCGAGGTCGCCGATCACCCCTATCCACTGCTCACCAAGAACTATCATCACGAGGTCGAACTGGTCGCCGCGCTGAAATCAGGCGGCACCAACATTGCCGCCGAGCAGGCGCTCGAGCATGTCTACGGCTATGCACTCGGCCTCGACATGACCCGGCGCGACCTGCAGAACGGCATGGCCGCCGAGAAGAAACCGTGGGAAATCGGCAAGAGCTTCGACCATGCCGCCGTGCTCGGTCCGATCCATCCGGTCGGCAAGGTCGGCCATCTGACCAAAGGCGAGATCTCGCTCGCCGTCAACGGCAAGGTGCGGCAGGATTCCAATCTCGACAAGATGATCTGGAGCGTCGCCGAGCAGATCGCAAAACTCTCCGAGGCGTTCGAGCTGAAGGCCGGCGACATCATCTATTCCGGCACGCCGGAAAATGTCGGCCCGGTGGTCAAGGGCGACGTGCTGTTGTGCAAGCTCGAGGGCCTGCCGGACATGTCGATCAGGATCGTTTAGCGATCCCGTCCGCGCCAAGGCCCCGCCAATGGCGGCGGCTTGGCGCCCGGCCGCAACGATCAGCCCCGCCTGCGAAATCTGAAATCGCAGCAGGCCGCGCCTTCCATGATCGTCTGGCTTCGGCGCAATTCGAGTTCGCTGTCGAAGCTCGTCACCATGGCGTGGTCTCGATTGCAATGGACCTGAACGCCGAGGTCCGGGAGGCCCAGCTCCTGGTAGAATTCGGCGTATCGGCACCGCGTCACGTTGAAGTCGAGATGGTCTTCAGACTCTGCGACGATGTCGACATCCATACCGCCGCCGCCTGCCCAGAGTTCCTGAACTACCTTTCGCAGCGACGCGGTTGTTGGTCCATAGGCTGTCGCCCATCTCGCGCCGTCCTCGACGGCGAGCTTCTGAACCGTCTGATCAATGACCTCGCGCGCGACCTTCTCGCCGAATTTATCCCGCAAAGCCCCAAAGAACGGGATCAGCACCCGCCCCTCGATCTTGCGGCGCTGCAAGTGACTGATAGCAACTTCGTCTGAGTGATCCATGTGGTTGCCTCCTGATGTCCTGTCGTCGTCCTATGCAACCAACCGAGCCAAGCAGCAAATCAGTTGTTCTGGCGCATTGACTTAGTTTTTCTATGCCACGAAGTTGGACCCGTTCGAAGCAACCGGCGGTCCTGCGCGATGAGCTATCGGCTTCCTCCACTCAACGGGCTGCGTGCGTTCGAGGCGTCAGCGCGCCATTTGAGTTTCAAGCGCGCAGCCGACGAACTCTCGGTGACGCCAGGCGCGATCAGTCAGCAGGTCAAAAGTCTCGAAGCGAGCCTGGGCGTGCAGCTTTTTCGCCGCTTCCATCGCGGCTTGCTGCTGACGACAGCTGGCGAAAACTACCTGCCGTCGATCAGCGAAGCCTTCCATGCCATTTCGGTTGCGACGGAAAGCGTCGCGCCGACGCTCAAGGGGCGGAAGCTCGTGATGGGCGTCTCACCCACGCTGTCGGAACAAAGCTATCCCGCGATCTCGAATCTGCAACGATCCACCGCAGGGCCGCGCGTCAAGCTCGTCGCCACGGATGATCTGAGCAAGCTGATCGACGGAAAACTCGACGTCCTGCTTCGCACGTCCAGGCAATCGCCGCCCGGCCTGCACGTCGATCGGATCGAGTTGCGAGCGTCCACAGGAGCCGTTTTACCGACGACGCTCGTTACCCTGCCCGGACTGGCGGGATGCCGGGAGCACCGGGCGCTGATCAAGTTTCTCGGAGGCGGCTCCTGAGCCAGACCGGTGTTCAGCAGCAACCGGTTCGACGGCGGCCGTCAGCCCTCGATCGCGCCGAGCAACGCGTTGACCTGGCCATTACCCCACATCGGCAGCAGCACCCTGGAAAACTTGTGCCCGGAATCCTGGGTCAGGCGAAGAAATGTCGGCTCGCCGGCCTCCACGGTGGCGCTGCTTTGCGCCCGCAGATAGTTGAAATGGATGTCCGGCGGCGTCTCGTCAATGAAGCGTCCCGCCGCTCCCTTCAGGCCGTCACCAACGAACTCGAAGCGGAACCGCTCGGGCAACGCGAAGGCACTGAGCAGGAAGGGTTTGCCCGACAGGTTGCATAGCGCGGAAAGGTCGAGATCGTCCGTGAACGGCATGCCGTTTTCCGCCCGCTTCAGGCGTTCCCAGAAGGAAACCACCGTCTGCAGTTTCGGCTCGAGACGATCAGGCAAGGTAAGGGGATTACGGCAAGGCATGATTGAGCTTCACAATCTCCAAAATGGAAGCTGTCTCGCATTCGACCAGCCTTCCAACGTTTGAATCCAACCTAGACCGCCCCGGCGGTCGAATCTTGATCTTCGTCAAAGGTCTGCGAGCAAAGCCCGGCAACTCTATGGCTGCTGAAATGCGCGCCACCCGACCGGCAAGACAGGCAAATCACAATGACGGCCAACACGACCCTGCAAATCCGCCAGCCGGCGCCTGCGACGCCAAAGCCTCGCTTCCTGTGGGGAGTCTCGACCTCGAGCTTTCAAGTCGAAGGCGCCGCACACAGCGAGGGCCGCGGCGACAGCATCTGGGACACCTATTGCCGGCGGCAGGGCGCGGTCAAGAATGGCGATACCGGCGATGTCGCCTGCGATCACTATCACCGCTACGCCGAGGATGTCGCGCTGATGCGCGAGATGGGTCTCGACGCCTACCGGTTTTCCATCGCATGGCCGCGTCTTTTGCCGAACGGCCGCGGGCCAGCCAACACCGGCGGCCTGGCGTTCTACGACCGGCTGATCGACGCCCTGCTCGCAGCCGGCATCGAGCCCTGGGCTTGTCTCTATCACTGGGATCTGCCGCAGGCGCTCGATGATCTCGGCGGCTGGCAGAACCGCGACATCGCGGGTTGGTTTGCCGATTATGCGGCGCTGGTCGCCCGGCACTACGGCGACCGCGTCAAGCGGTTCGCCACCTTCAACGAGCCCTGCGTGTTCACGCTGTTCGGCTATGGTCTCGGCTGGAATGCGCCGGGAATTGGCGACAAGGCGGCTTTGCACAAGGCCATTCATCACGTCAATCTGAGCCATGGCGCGGCCATCGAGGTGCTGCGCGCGTCGGTGAAGGATGCCTCGCTCGGCGCGATCCACAATCGGCAGCCCTGCATTCCCTGCAGCAGCGCCCCGGAGGATGCCAAGGCGGCGCAGCGCTTTTCCGACTATTGGAATGACGCCTTCCCCTCTCCGCAGCACTTCGCCTGCTATCCGCCCGCTTTGGCTGAAGCGATCGAACCCTGCCTGAAGCCGGGCGACATGGCCGCGATCGCCCGCTCGGTGGACTGGTTCGGCCTGAACCACTATTCGCCGCATTACATCAAGGCGGACCCCAACCTGATCGGCGCCAGCTTTGGCGCGCCGCCGGACGACGTGCCGCGCACTCCGATCGGCTGGCCGATCGTTCCCGGCGCATTCCGCGACACCCTGCTCGATATCCACAGCCGATTCGCCCTGCCGATCTATGTCCTGGAGAATGGAACCGCGGCCGACGATGAACTTGATCCCGCCGGCGGCGTTGAGGATAAGGGCCGGATCGCGTATTTGCAGGCCTATACCGACGCGATGCAGGACGCGATGAAGGCGGGAGCGGATGTGCGAGGTTATTTTGTTTGGTCGTTACTCGACAACTTCGAATGGGCATCGGGCTATTCACAGCGCTTCGGCCTGGTTTACGTCGACTTCGCCACGCAACGGCGGATTCCGAAAGCCTCCGCAAGGTGGTATGCTGATCTCATTGCGGCACGGCGCGCGCGCGCAGCCGCCGCGATCCCGCTAGACACGACGGCGGCCAAGGGATGACGAACAGCCAGACGCCCAGCAACGAGCGGGTCCTGCTCGCCGATATCGGCGGCACCAATGCGCGTTTCGCGCTGATGGACGGCGGCGAGATCGGGCCGGTCGAACACCTGCGCGTGGCCGATTTCCCGGCCTCGACCGACGCCATCACGGCGTTCCTCGGATCTCACGCGGCTGGCGGACCGCCGGTGACCGGCGTGCTCGGCGTCGCCGGGCCGGTACAGAACAACCGCTGTGTGTTCACCAACAGCCCATGGGTGATCGACGGCGCCGAGCTGGAGCAAGCCTTCGGCCTCAGAGCCGTCCATGTGCTCAACGATTTCGAGGCGCTGGCGTGGTCGTTGCCGGCGCTTCAGCCGTCGGATCTGTTCGCGCTCGGCAAACAGCGCCCGGTGGCCGGCGCGCCGATGCTTGTGGTCGGACCCGGGACCGGATTTGGCGCGTCCTGTTTCATCCCGCGCGCGATCGCGCCGTTCGCGGTCGTCACCGAGGGCGGGCATGCAACATTGCCGGCGATCTCCGAGCGCGAGGAGCAGGTCATCCATCACTTGCGCAAGCGCTTCGGTCACGTCTCGATCGAACGGGTGCTGACCGGGTCGGGGCTCGAAAACCTCTATTCTGCGCTGGCCGCGCTCGACGGCGTGACCGTGCCCGCGCGCGATCCCGCCGGGATCACCGAGGCCGCGCTCGACGGCAGCTGCGCGGTCAGCCGCGCCGCCCTCGACATGTTCTGCGCCGTGCTCGGCAGCGTCGCCGGCAATCTGGCGCTGACATTCTGCGCCCAGGGCGGCGTCTACATTGCCGGCGGCATCGTGCCCCGCTTTGCCGACCGGCTGGCGCAATCGGGCTTTCTGACCCGGTTCGAGAGCAAGGGCCGCTACGACGCTTATCTGCGCGCGATTCCGATTCACATCATCACCAGGCAGGATGCAAGCTTCCTTGGGGTCAAGGCATTTTTCGAGCGAAACGTCGCGACATCAGACATCTCCGCCGATCGAACACGCCGATGACCGACATCGTCACGATCACGCCGAACCCGGCGGTCGATCTGTCGACCTCGGTGGAACGGATCGTGCCCGTTACAAAGCTGCGCGGCACGTCGCAGCGGCGCGATCCCGGCGGCGGCGGCATCAACGTGGCGCGCGTCATCAAGCGCCTGGGCGGCGATGTCAGCGCGATTTTTCCGGTCGGCGGCGCGACCGGCGATCTGCTGCGCAGGCTGCTCGACCGGGAAGCCGTCGCATGCGAGACGTTTGCGATCGCCGAGGAGACGCGCGAGGATTTCTTCGTCTCTGAAATCAGCACCGGCCAGCCCTACCGCTTCATCCTGCCCGGCCCGCGGCTCAGCGAGCGCGAGTGGCAGGAATGCCTGACGCTGTTGTCGCGGCTCGAGCCGTTTCCCCGCTTCATCGTCGGGAGCGGAAGCCTGCCCGAGGGCGTGCCCGACGATTTCTTTGCCAGGGTGGCTGTCATCGCCAGGCAGCACGGCGCCAGGATGATGCTCGACACCTCAGGCCGGGCACTGGCCGCCGCCGTCGCGGAAGGCGTCGATCTGATCAAGCCGAGCCTGCGCGAGATGCGCGAACTGGCCGGCAGCGAACCGTCCGACGCCGGCACATGGGAAGCCGCCGCCAGAGCCCTGATTCACCGCGGCAAGGTCGGCATCGTTGCGCTGACCATGGGCCATCTCGGCGCGGTGCTGGTCACGAAGGACCTGGTGTTGCGCGCCGAGCCGCTCGCCATCACGCCGGTCAGCGCGGTCGGCGCCGGCTACAGCTTTCTCGGCGCGCTGATCTGGCG
>NZ_JBAURI010000087.1:0-17140 GCF_049581145.1 Bradyrhizobium sp. | reverse complement strand
GTCCGGTTACGACTTGGCGATGCAGGTCATTTCCATCGACGGCGTTGCCATCAATACAGCGGTGACCCCACCTCCTGGCGATCTGGTGCGCATCTCCAGCGGCAAACTCAGGATAGCGAACTGCCCGCCGCCAAGCGGTCCGATATCGCAGCCGCCTTTGTGCGCGAATAGCATCACCATGATGCCGAGTTCCCGCGTCGAAGTCTGGGTCAGATATCGCGACCAGAACGGCAATCTGGTCTCGCCGGGCGGCGCCACAGCAACACTCAGGACAGCTGGTATCAACACTGGGCCGATTGGCGACCAATGGCCGGCTGTCAACCTGGCGCATATCGGTTTCGCCTATTCCGGCATTGCTTCATCGGCTTATGTCAACGTAAAGGCGACACCGCTGTTCGGCCCAGGTGCGATCTTCAGCACGGTCGGACAGCCATCGTATCCGGTGTCTCCTCTGCCAGGATGTAGCCCGTTGCCAACCGGTTGGCACCGCCGCATCTTCTTCGGGCTGCCGGCAAGCAACCTGAACTTGTTTGGAGCCGGGTACGAACTCGTCGATCAGTCCGGCAATGTCGTTCCGAACTCCGCCGTCGACGTTGCGCCCTTTGATCTGACGATGCCGCCCGTTTGCGTGCAGCTTGGAAAGGGCAACACGCCGGTGACGGAAGTCTGGGAGATCGTCAACCTGGCTGGCGAACTGCATAATTTCCACATTCACCAGACCAAGTTCAGGGTGGTCGACCCGAAAGCACCGCCGTCCTCGCCCCTCTACACCGCTGTTCTGAGCGGTGGTCAGCAGGCTGGCGGCGCGACTCAGCCTGTCTACGAGGACAACGTAGCGCTTCCCTACGCGACCAGTGCGACGAACCCCAATGGCTGCATCGGGCTCAGCGACTACCATGGCGGAAATTGCAAGGTCACGCCGGTGTGGCTCGAAATTCCCTTCAAATGGAGTGGAGAGTTTGTCTATCACTGCCACATCCTCGAGCACGAGGACGGCGGGATGATGAACAAGGTTATCGTCGCGAACAATCCATGAGTGAGATGGCGGCCCTGTCGGGCCGCCTATCTTCTGACTGTATCGGAGTTCTTGATGCAACGTTGGAAATGGGCGACGACCGCTGCGGCGGCAGCCGCCGGAGTATCGGTTGGCGCCGTCGCCACATTTGCGGTCAGGCAACATCCGCCGGATATCGCTATCATGCAGGCGTCATACGATCAGGAGGTAAATTCCGGCAGCAAACTTCATGATCGCAATTTGCAGATCATCGAAGTCAGTTGCACGAAATACCCCCCGAATTACAGGTGCTTTGTCACGTTTTTTAGCAAGGCCGATCCAGACCAGCACCTGTATTCCGACCTGGCAGAGATGGCGCCTACCGCCCTGGGAGGCTGGCAGCTGACATCCGGCTTGTGCAAGCGAAGGGACGGTCCGAACCGGGCCGACGCGCCGCCCGCCTAGGCTTGTTCAACCGAGCGCAGAAGATCCCTGGGTCGTCGATATTCGAGGTGTGCTTCTCTTCACTGTGAGCAAATCGACGACCAAGCAGAATTGGCGCTAGCGCATGATCGATGACACGACGTCCTTGACTGCTCCGGGTCAGGGGCGGCTGTGGCCGGCAGGGTGATGGCACAACCGTTCTACCCCAGCTCCGGAAATGCCCTGTGCGTGTCGGCACTTACGCTTCGTGCCAGGGCCTTGGACGCCGGCCGCCCAAGAGCGCGGAATGGCTCGTCATGCCGGCGTCCAAAAACCTGCACACGAACGGACATGGAATGCGGTAGAATTCTTGTTCTCATCACGCCGCCCGAAGCAAGCGCGAAATGTATTCCGCCACCAAAAATGAAGCTCTGAAGCGAGAGCACGGCAGCCGGTTTGCGTCGATTTCAGAAGCATTGTTCAAGACTGACCCCGCGCACCTCAATTTCGAGACCAATCCCGACGAGTACGAGTCGGAAGTAGTAGCAATCATTAGACGCCTTAGCTCTGCGCAATCAGCGGAAGATGTTCAGACCATCTTGCACGAAGAACTCGTGCGCACCTTATGGGATGTTGGCGTGTCGATAGACGCGCTTCCTTCCCTCGCGGCGGAAATTTGGAAGCTCTGGTGCGGGTAGGGATCCTGGCGGTTCGCAACACGCCGCGCCAACTGATCTGGAAGGTGCTGTGGCCGTGGTAGCTGCTGCGCAAGTCGATGATGTCGCGCGCATTCGGCACGCCGGGCGCCGGCGGCTCGTTCGCGTTCGCCGATCCCGACGCGCGTCTCGGCTACGCCTATGTCATGAACAGACTGGATTTCTATTTGTTCGACGACCCGCGCGAGAAGGCGCTGCGCGAGGCGGTCTATCGCGCGCTGTATGTCGCCGCGCAGGCCCGCGCTGCCTGAGGCTCACCCGGCGCAGTTTGCATCGACGACAATCGTGAAGTCTTGCTATGTCGCCAGACTGCTGTATGGAAACGCGATAGCTGCACAGTCTTTGCGGTGGGCCAAAATGCAATCTTCCTGCTGCGAGATATCAACCATCTTGTTGAGGAACAGATAACCGAGCACCAGCGCTGCTGCCAGCATGACCAGGATTAGTGCGAGCACGGAGTCGGGAATGGGTGGCGAGCCATGATCCTGGCGCTCAGAGACGTCTGTCTTTCGCGGTCTGTCACGTTTCATTGCCGAGCAGCACCAGCGCCGGCCCCGATGTAGAAGCCGGTCCATGAATTGCCGGCAGGCACAGCCGGCTTCGCCGCAGCTGAAACCCGCGCGTTGGCGGCATGTTCAGACGCATAGCTTTCGGCCGCGGAGAGCGGCAGTGACTGCGGCTGACCGGAAGAATGACGTCCTGAGACCTGCTTGTCCTTCTTGGCAGGATGGATTTGGCCTGGTGATGGCGATTTCTGCATGGTTTGCCAAGAGCTGGAGTTCGGCGCCTGCGCTTCGCCGGCGGAAACGCTGCCGCATGCCGGGACGGAAATGAGTGCCAATCCGAGAGCGAGATGACGCATAGCTAATAATCCTCTGCTGGCAAGCCTAACCGGAGTTCCGCCGGCATGTCATCATGTATCCGGTCGAGGACGCTGTCGTATGCGTCGGCAGGCGCGCCTTGTGTCACGCTTGTCGTCGGTCCCTCAACGGGGCCGGCGTCAATGAGTCTCTCACCTTGCGCGACGCCTCGTCAGGGTCACGGCCGGCGATGTCGACGGACACCTGTGCCCTGCGGTAGGAGCGGTTGAAGTAAGCGATATCGCGCTCAATTTCTCGCAGGTAGAGTTCCCTCTCTTGATCCGTCAAAACCTTGTGCAGCGGGCGAGAGTCGATGTCGTAAAACGTGATCCTGTTCAGAATATTCTCCGGCCTGTCCCGGAGCACGACAACGGTGGCGTTCGGCGTTGCGTTGACAACCTTCCAATAGCCACCGAGCAGTCCGCCCGGGGGCAACGCAATGACGCTATCGGAGCTGTCCTCCCGAGCAAGCACTTGTTTCAAGGCTCGTGACGCCGCGAGTCGGAACTCGTGGGACGTCAAGTAACGGTTTCGAAGTCGCTCGATCGACGTCTCGAAGAAACGCTCGGTTTCAAGATCCAAGTCGAAAAACCGATATTCAAGGAGGCCAGCCAGTCGTGCCCCTATGGTGGTCTTGCCGACACAGCTGACGCCAGTGAGGAATATGCGCATGCAGAAGGTCTCGATGACAGTTGGCATTTCCAGATGAGCGATTTCGTGAAACCGATCCTCTGTGCGAATATGCCATGCATGGGGCTTACGATCAGGCGATAGCGCAGCAATGCTTGTATTTCTTGCCTGAGCCACAGCGGCATGGATCATTGCGGCCGATCTTGGGTCCCAGCACGCGGACCGCGGATGCTCGACGAGCGGCGGTTTCGCGGCTGCGGGCGACTTTGCGCAGCATCAGGATCATGCGGGGGATCTGGGCTGCGGCCTGATCGAGCCGTTCGTCGACGTCGTCGCAGATCTCGTGGGGCTCAAGCTCGCCGATGTCGAAGAAGCCGACAAAAGCTGTCATGATGACTCTGGTGCGCTGGTCCTCCGTGAGTTCATGCCACGCCTCCGGTGCGAGCTGCATGGCCTTCCAGAGGCCGCGGGCCCAGACGCGCACGGCATCGTGTCGCGGCTTCTCATCGCCCACCAGGAACATGGGGCGAAAGTCGACGACGCGATCAGCCTGCCACCGATCCAGGCTGCGATCGATGTCGCGCAGCAGTCCGTCGTAATGGGTCATGATCGCGCGGTGGACGCGGCCGATCCGCGCCTTGTCCTCGAATAGCGGTTCGGCCTCACCCCATAGCTCGGCCATCCACCTGCTCGGCGGGATCGGGGCCGCCTGAGGCGCGACGATGATTCCCGTCAGGTAGCCGTCCAGTTCGAGCGGTGACCTCTGCGATGCCGCAGGTGAGGTCAGGAGGCATGACGACGCTTGCATCGGATCGGCCTTCATATCGCTGCCCCCTGTCTGGCCCGGCGCCCGATTGGCGAAATACCACACCAAGACATCAGCTCGTCAGCTCGTCAAGGCGCGGCAGAGTAGCCGTGCAAATAGCAGAAGCTTTCACCGGATGGCGCGAGTCCGGCCTGCCCGTCAAGAGCCGACAGAAGGATTTCCCCAATGGGCGACCAGGGCGGATCATGATCCGCCGCCAGTGGATGGACAAGATAGCAGGATAAGCCCCCTTCCAAGTCGGCTGCGGGCAGCTCCACTTCTGCCAATCATCGATGAGTCGGGCGTTGGTCGAATAAAGGCCGGAATTGCAGCGTTAGTCGAATGCACGCGACGGGCTCAACGCTTGAGGTCGGACATACCAGACGAAGGACCTGAGCGGTGAAGCGGCTATTTCCAATACTGGCTGTCATTATTCGCCGCGCAATTCTTGGCGCATCGGCGGTTGCATTCGTCTCGGTGTCAATTCCCGTTGTTCATGCCATGCCGAAGGCCCAGGAAACCAGCGGCAGCATCAACAAGAAGAAACAGGAAAAGAAGAAGGCGGCCGCGGAAGGCAAGAAGAAGGCGGCCGCCCGCAAGGAAATAACCGGGCGTGACCATCAGGGAAACCATGATAGCCTGACAAAGAAAAACGCAAACGGTGCGAAGGGTGACAGGCATATGAATGGCGTTACCCAGAGCGGCGCGGCCGGAAGCCGCAAGAAGAAATAGCAGGAAGACATATACGGGGCCGTTCCGCACCCGAGATGAGGGGCGCATTGCGATCGTCAGGACGTTGGGCGCGGGATGCGATGGGCGCGGCAGTGTCAGGCGCGCGATGAGCGAGCGGACCGATGATGTTGTCGTGGACGGGGAAGTCGTGTGGTCCCGGCGGCCCATGCAGGCGCCAAGTTGGCGGAAGCAATTCCGCCGATGACGGTGGCAACCTAGCGATGGTCACCGAGGACGATGAGGCCATCAACTCGGGGCGATCGCAGCCTGCGAGCGCGAAAGCGCGGGTGAAAACCGATGACCTGACATGCGATTGTGTGTCGATGATGGCCCTTGTGCCGCCTGATTTGTGGGGGCACTCTTTCGGCAAATGCGGCGCCAATCGCCGCCAGATAAAATCGCTGGGAAGCGCCAATACAGGGAGGCGTCATGGCCGCGACGCGGATCGACTGCGACATTCACCCCGCGGTGGGCGGAACGCGCACGACCCTGCTCCCTTATCTCGACGATCACTGGAAAGAGCAGGTCGTGAGCCGGGCGATCGACGGCCTCGATCTGACGAGCTATCCGCCGAGCATGCCGCTCTCCGGCCGGCCGGATTGGCGGCCGGAGCACGGCAAGCCGGGCAGTGACCTCGCGATGGTCCAGCGCGGCGCGTTCGACGAGCTCGGCGCCTCGCATGCGATCTGCAACGTGCTCTATGGCGCACAGGCGGTGTACGATCCCTATATGGCGTCCGCCTTCTGCAAAGCGATCAACGACTGGATCGCGGCCGAATGGCTGGCGAAGGATCAGCGGCTGCGCGCGTCGATCGTGGTGCCGATGCAGGCGCCGGATCTGGCGGTGGAAGAGATCGAGCGCCGCGCGCAGGACCATCGCTTCGTCTCCGTGCTGGTGCTGGCCCAGGGCGAGGCGCTGCTCGGGCGGCGGCACCATTGGCCGGTCTATCAGGCGGCCGAGAAATACAGACTGCCGCTCGCCATTCACGCCGGCAGCCAGTATCGCGGCGCGCCAAGCTCGGTCGGCTGGCCGTCCTACCGCTACGAATATTATTTCGTCGAGGCGCATGCGTTCCAGGCCCAGCTTCTCAGCCTGATCTATGAGGGCGTGTTCGGCAAATTTCCCGGGCTCAAGGTCGTGCTGATGGAATCCGGCGTCAGCTGGCTGCCCGCCTTCATGTGGCGCGCCAACAAGACCTGGCGCGGCGTCCGCGTCGAGGTGCCCTGGGTCGAGCGCGAGCCGGCCTCGATCATCCGCGACCATGTCCGCGTCACCATGCAGCCGTTCGATGGTCCGCCGGACGCCGTCGGCGTCGAAGACGTGATCGATCAGATCGGCTCGGACAGGATGTTCTTGTTCGCCTCCGACTATCCGCATTGGCAATTCGACGGCTTCGATGCGATCCCGCCCCATCTGCCCGAAGACATCGTGGCGCGCATGTGCGCCGACAATCCGCTGGAAACCTTTCCGCGGCTGCAGCTCGCCGCGTAGGACAAATCGAAGGAGGATCGCATGAGCGACGTCATCGACCGCCCCGTGCTTGAACCGGAAGCGAACGCGAATAGCCGGTTTCGCATTATCGATTGCGACATCCATCCGAGCCTGGGTTCGCGCGCCGACCTCAATCCGTTCCTCGCCAAGCGCTGGCAGGAGCATTTGAAAACCTACGGCGACCATCTGCGCACGCCCTATATCGGCACCACGCCCTATCCGCGCTCATCGCCCCTGATCGCGCGCCGCGATGCGTGGCCGCCGAGCGGCGGGCCGCCCGGCTCCGATCTCGCCTTCATGCGCAAGCAGCATCTCGATCCCCTCGATATCGAATTCGGCCTGTTGCAGGTGCTCGATCTCTTCATTTTCTCGCAGCAGAATCTCGAATTCGGCGCCGCGATCCAGCGCGCCGTCAACGAGTGGCAGCTGGCGAACTGGTGCAGCCGCGAGCCGCGGCTGAAGGCCTCGATCCTGGTCGGGCAGGATGACACTGCGCTCGCGCTCGCCGAGATCGAGCGTTGCGCCAAGATCGGACAATATGTCCAAATCAACGTGTCGCCGCGCGCCAATGAGCCGCTCGGTCGGCGCCGCTACTGGCCGATCTACGAACGCGCCGAGGCGCTGGGGCTGCCGCTAGGCATCCACGTCGGCGGCTATGGCGGTCACGCGCCGACTGGCAGCGGTTGGCCGTCCTATTATTGCGAGGAGCATCAGTCGAACGCCCATACCATGGCAGCGATGCTCGCGAGCCTGGTGATCGAGGGCATTCCCGAACGATTTCCCCGCCTGAAGATCGTGTTCATCGAAGGTGGTTTTGGCTGGATCCCGTCGGCGATGTGGCGGATGGACCGGCATTTCGATCGCTTCCGCAGCGAGGTGCCGCATTTGAAGCGCCGCCCGTCGGAATATGTCCGCGAGCATTTCTGGTTCACGACGCAGCCGATCGACGAACCCGATGAGGCGCGCCATCTGCGTTCGCTGATCGAATGGGTCGGCGTTGACCGGCTGTTGTTCTCCTCGGACTATCCGCACTGGGATTTCGACGATCCGCGTTTCGCCTTCAAGACGCCGCTGACGGAGGCCGAACGGAGGAAAATCTTTGGCGCGAACGCCCGCGCGCTGTACCGGCTGTAATCGCGAGACGTAATTCGCATGGCCCGCCACATCGTCGCTCGCACCACGGAGATCCCGCCCGGCGGCAACAAGGTCGTCGGCATCGACGGTCGCGACATCGTCGTGTTCCATGTCAATGGCGAATTCTTCGCGCTGCTCAATCGTTGTCCGCATGAGGGCGCGCCGCTCGACAAGGCGGCCTGCGTGGCGCGGCTGACCTCGTCGGAACCGGGAGTCTACCAGCGCTCGCGTGTTGGCGAGTTGCTGCGCTGTCCCTGGCATGGCTGGGAATTCGACATGCGCAACGGGCAATCCTGGTTTGATCCGAAGCGGTTCAAGGTCCACTCCTTCCCGGTTGCGATCGAAAGCGGCGCAGAATTGGCGAAAGGGCCCTATGTCGCCGAAACCTTTCCGGTGCATATCGAGGATTCCTACGTCGTCGTCGAGACGTGAGCCATAAGCCCTTTCAAAACTGTCATATGGATGCGATAGAAGCGCCGGCGGTCACAGGACAGGGTTCGGCTGATGTCAAAACAATCGATGCGGGAAGAGGCCGAGCGGCTGATCCGCGAAAGCATGGCCAAAAAGCCGCTGGTCATCAAGCAGGGCAGCACCCGGATCGAGGCGACCTGCGGCAAATGTGGGGTCGTGAATCGCATTGCGGCGGAACGGGGCGCGCGGCGGGTGAAATTCGATTGCAAGGAATGCGGCCACCGGCAGGAAGCGCTGTAGAGCGCGCCTGCAAGGCGTCGTTCGCGCGCGGCCTATTTCAGCGCCGCGCAGACGCTGATGTGATCGGCGCGGGCAGGGCTCGCGTCGAGGTTCGCGTTGCGCGCCGACAGAGCGCTCCACCAGGTCTGCAGCGCGCGGCGCTCGCAGGCGAGCTTGACGCTCATGCCCTCAGCGAACCTGATCCAGTCGGCAAAGCGATGGCTCGGAACCGCGATCACGACGGGAATGTCTGCATCGAGCGCGCGGTCGATCAGATAGCACAGGCCCCTGCCTTCGCGTTCGCGCTTGCCGAAGCGATTGATGATCACGAGGTCGGCGCCGGCTTCGATGGCGCAGGCGACCTGGCTGCCGGCTTCCAACAGCCGGCCGACATCGAGGCGGCAGCCGGTCGCGCAGGCGCCGAGATCCTGCAGCAGCGGCAGCTCCTCGCCGCTATGGACCAGAACAGCCGACAGCTCGGCATCCGTGCAGTGCTGCCCGTGTTGCACCAGTCCCACGGCGCGATAGCCCCGCGTCTTGAGCTCGATCGCGAACGCGCGCAGCACCGCGTCGGGATTCTGCCCGGGTTCATAAACCATGGCCGCCAGGTCGCATTGGGAATCGAACATCGGGGTCCTCTGCAACACAGGCCGCGGCGGAGATGCCGCCGCGGCCTTCGTCGACGATCAGGGGTTGAGCGCGGGTCCGTTGATGATCTGGAGCTGGGTGAATTCGGCCAGTCCCTCCTCGGCGAACTCGGTGCCGATGCCCGACTGCTTGGCGCCGCCGAACGGAATATGCGGCGCCATGTCGAGGTGCTTGTTGATCCACACCGTTCCGGCCTCGATGCGGCTCGCGACATCGTGGGCCCGCTTCGGATCGGACGACCAGACCGACGCGCCGAGACCATAGGTGGTTGCGTTGGCGCGGCGGATCACGTCCTCGCTGTCGGAATATTTGATCAGCGGCAGCACCGGCCCGAACTGCTCCTCGTCGACCAGCCGCGAGCCTTCCTTGATGTCGCGCACGATGGTCGGTTCGATGAAGTAGCCGGGCCGGTCCATCGCTGACCCGCCGGCGACGACATTGCCGTTCTTGTGCGCATCTTCGAGGAACGCCTTCACCTTCTCATACTGCATCTTGTTCTGCAGCGGCCCGAGCTTGGTGCCCTGCTTCGATCCGTCATCGACCACGGTGTTCCTGGCAATCGCCACCAGTTCGTCGCAGAGCTCGTCGTAGACGGATTCATGGACATAAAGCCGCTTGATGGCGAGGCAGACCTGGCCCGAGTTCTGGAACGCGCCTTCGAAGATGCCCGGCGCGACCGTCTTCGGGTCGACGTCGTCGAGCACGATGCCGGCATCGTTGCCGCCGAGTTCGAGCGTGATCCGCTTCAGCGTCTGCGCCGCACTTGCCATCACCTTCTGCCCGGTTGCGGACGAGCCGGTGAACGAGATCTTGCGGATGTCGGGATGCCTGGTCATGAAATCGCCGAGGTCGTTGGCGTCGGCAATGACGTTGAGAACGCCCTTGGGCAGCACGTCCTTGACCAGTTCGGCGAACCGCAACGTGGACAGCGGCGTGGTCGGCGCGGGCTTGACCACCAGCGTATTGCCGGCGAGCAGCGCCGATGGCAGCTTGAAGCTGAGGATCAAAAGCGGATAATTCCACGGGATGATGGCGCCGACCACCCCGAGCGGACGGCGGTAGGCTTCGACCCGGCGCTCGCCGGAATCTTCGATCACCCGCATCGGCAGGTCGAGCGAGCTGAGGTAGCGGAAGAAGGCTGCCATGCCCAGCACCTCGCCGGTGGCGTCGGCAAGCGGCTTGCCTTGCTCGCTGGTCAACAGGCGCGCGAGATCGTTGGCGTTGGCTTCGATGACGTCCGCCATCTTGCCGACCAGCTTGCGGCGCTCCTCGATCGGGGTCGCCGCCCAGGCGGGATAGGCGGCCTTGGCCGCGGCGACAGCTGCGTCGAGCTGATCCTTCGACGCGCGCGGGCACTGCGCCAGCACTTCCTCGGTGGCGGGATTGAGGACCGGCATGGTCAGATCGCCTGGCACCATCTTGCCGTCGATCAAGAGATTGTAGTCGCTCATCGGCTTTGCTCTCCCTCTTTGGACGGGCCCAGTCTCGGGCCTCGTTATAGCGGCAAGCATATCACGACTTCTGGCTGCAGGCCATTGGCTGGCATGCGCCAAAGCCGGCTGGACCGACCCTCCGGCCACGATATAGTCTGGTAAATACAACGAATATAACGAAGAATTGGCCGGGGGCGTGATCGATGAAAATCGAAATCCAGTCGTTGACGAGCGGCGAGGTTGGCCCCGGCGCCGGGTCTGTTTCGCAGGGTCTTGTCGATTCCAAGGGGCAGCCCGCGACCATCCGGCTGTCGTCCTCCTCCGGCTGTCCCGGAATGAAACGGAGGCATGATATGCGCGCATTCGTCCTGGCGATTTTGATCGCCCTGTCGTCGGCCGCCTCCGCCGCGGACGTCAAGGTGATGGCGGCGGGAAGCCTGAAGGCTCCCTTCAGCGCTATTTTCGGCGATTACGCCAAGCAATATGGCGGCAGTTTTTCGCCCGTGTGGGGCCCGTCCGGCGTACTGCGCGAGCGGCTGCAGAAGGGCGAGGCCTTCGATCTCTTCGCCTCGGCGTCGCTACAACACGCGCAGGCTTTGACGAACGCCGGCATATCCGGTCCGAGCGTGGTCTTCGCGCGCAACACGCTGTGTGTGGTGGCGGCGGCGGATCGCGCGCTCGATAGCGGACATCTGGTCGACACCATGCTGCAGCCCGATATCAGGATCGGGACCTCGACGCCGGTGTCCGATCCGGCCGGGGACTACACCTGGGAAATGTTTCGCGAGATCGACGCCGCGCGGCCCGGTGCCTTCGACACGCTGTCGAAGAAGGCCCAGCAGGTGTTCGGCGGTCCCACGACGTCGGCGCCGGTGAATGGACATCCGCCTCTCGTCGCCGCGCTCGACGATCACCGGATCGATCTGGCGGTGACCTATTGCTCCGGCGCGGAGCAGCTCGCCCACGATTTTCCGGCCTACAAATCGGTCAGGTTGCCACTGGAATTGTCCGTTGGCCCTGAATATGGATTAACCGTCTCGCGCAAAGCGTCTGCGGGCGCGGCCGACGTCGCAATGTATCTGTTGTCGCCGCCGGCGCAGGCGAGGCTGAACTCATTCGGCTTCATTCCGGTCGCGTTGCCGGCCTCGCGATAGCGCCAAGCCGCACGCGGCCCCAGCGCCTGATGGCGCTGAGGCCTTGCTAGTCGACACGATGTCCAACTCACGCCGCGACCTGCGTCGAGGCGTTACGGAGCATCAGTCGCACACTTGGACCGGTCGCAGGCGCCAGCCATATGCGGTATGCACCCGGCGCTGCACGACATAGCAGCCGCCGTCATCATAATAGTCGTCGTCGTAACCATAGTAGTCATAGGGGTAGTAGTCATAGGCGTAGAAGCCCGGGCCGTAGGCGAAGCCGCGCCCGAAGCCGCGACCGTCGTGAAATCCGCCGCCGCGAAAACCGCCGTCACCACCGCCGGCATGAAAGCCTCCGCCGCCGAAGCCTCCGCCATGGAAGCCGCCGCCACCAAAGCCTCCACCGTGGACTCCGCCGCCGCCGCCGAAGCCGCCACCGCCATGGCCACCTCCGCCGCCACCTCCCCCGCCACGAGCCAACGCCATCGTCGGCGCAGCCAGGCCAACGGCAGCAACAGCCATTAACGCAACCACTGTCTTCCGCAACATCACCATTCTCCGTGGAACAATTGCTCCCAGCCGAAACGCAGGACAGGTGGCGTCCGTTCCAAAGAATCGCTATCGGCGTCCGCCTCAACTCCGCGCGACCCCGATAAATTAAGCGTCAAAATGCTGTGTGCGGTGCGCCGACGGCGCCCCGGTGCCCGCGATGGATGCGTTCGCGATGACCGCCGATTATGCCTGTTTCACGAATGTCGCGAACGCGTCCGCGTAGTCCTTGTGCCAGCGCGACAGCGGCGGGCGGTTCTCGACGATGTCGCCGGCGGCCCACAGGATGCGGCGCTCGTCGAGGCTGCGCGGCACGTCATTGTCGGGGCACAGGATATAGAAATCACCGGTATCCACCCGCTGCAGCATGAAGTCGACGGTCTGTTCGGCGGTCCAGGCGCCCGCCGGCTTCTCGGTACGGCCGCGCGCAGTGAGGCCGGTGAAGACGAAGCCGGGGATGAACAGATGCGCGCTGATCTGGCAGCCTGCCGTGCTGCGCAATTCATGCTGCAGCGCCTCGGTAAAGGCCTTCACTCCGGCTTTCGAGACGTTGTAGGCGGGGTCGCCGGGCGGCGTCGTGATGCCTTGCTTGGAGCCGGTGTTGATGATCAGGCCGGGCCTTCCGCGCGCGATCATCTGCGGCGCGAACACCTGCGATCCGTTGATGATGCCCCAGAGATTGACCTCGAGAATGCGCTGCCAGCGGTCCGGCGGCCCAAACATCTCGCTGCCCGGCTGGATGCCGGCATTGTTCATCAGGATGTCGGTGCCGCCAAAACGCGTCTCGACCGCGCGGGCGAGTTCGATCACAGCATCGCGACGGCTGACGTCGACGGTCGCGGTCATGATGCTGGGGGCGCCGTCCGGCGCGAGCGATGACAATTTTGCTCCGGCCTCGGCGAGACGATCGGCACCAATGTCGGCGATGCAGACTTTCAGCCCGAGGCAGGCGAACCGCGCCGCAGCCGCAAATCCCAGACCGGACGCGCCTCCGGTCACGACGGCAACATGATCGGGCGCAATAGCAGGATGAGGCATGGCGGATTCTCCGGTGATACGGGACGATGGAGAGTTATATCATTGCGATGTGACGAGGATGCCAGATGCGACATGGAAGCTCTTCGCGCAGCGCACCCGGGTAGGGCGTCGAGAGCCTGTCGATTGCCACTCAACGGTCCATCGGCCATCGCGCGGACGATGGCTGCAATCTCAGGCCGCAGCGCGTCGATCGGCACCGCGATCGGCTTCTGTTCCCTGCGCCGTTGCAGTCGCCGGCGTGCTGGCATCGGCCTGTTGATCGACACGCTGCGCACAATGCTCCAAGCGCGGTAGCCGGAGATCCTGAACTCGATCGCGGGTTCGCCGGCGCGGCCGCGCGATCAATTGATCGCCGACCGGCCGCCGGCAACCGCGATTGCGCTGGTCCGGCGTGTCGTGACGATGGTGCCCAAGCCGCCCAGCGGCGCTGTCGCGATCGGCCTACAATCCCCGTCGCAGCATGGGAGATCTTCGCGGAGCGCGCCGGTGCGGCGGCTTTACGGGACAGACCGACCGTCGTAGATTCCAGGACATAACGGTCCCGCCGCAGATCGACATCACGACGCCACCATCACAACGTTATTATTGGCGACGACATCATCACAACAAAGCCGACAAAGGGAGAGCGACATGGCTGTAACGCAGGCGATTCCGATCACACGGCATCCATATGCCGATGGATCCTACAAGAAGATGCTGATCGACGGCCAATGGGTCGACGCCGCCTCGGGCAGGAGATTCGAGACGCTCAATCCCGCGACCGGCGAAATGCTCGCCACCGTTGCCGAGGGCGATGCCGAAGACATCAACCGCGCGGTCGCCGCCGCCCGCCGCGCCTTCGAGGGACCGTGGAGCAAGGTCAAGCCGTTCGAGCGGCAAGCCCTGCTGCTCAAGCTCGCCGATCTCGTCGAAAAGAACTTTGAGGAGCTGTCGCAGCTCGATACGCTCGACATGGGCGCGCCGATCAGCCGCACCCGGGCCAACAAATTGCGTGTGCTCGGCATGCTGCGCTATTATGCGGGGCAGGCGACCGCGCTGCATGGCGAGACCATCGAGAACTCGCTGCCGGGCAATATCTTCTCCTACACGCTGAAGGAGCCGGTCGGCGTCGTCGGCGCGATCATTCCCTGGAACGGCCCGCTCGGCGCCAGCGTCTGGAAGATCGGTCCCGCGATCGCCACCGGCTGCACGGTGGTGCTGAAGCCGGCCGAGGAGGCGCCGTTGACGTCGCTGCGGCTTGCGGAGCTCTGCATGGAAGCCGGCATTCCGGCTGGCGTCGTCAACGTGGTGCCCGGCTTTGGCGAGACCGCGGGCGCGGCACTGGCCTCGCATTCCGGCGTCGACAAGGTCGCCTTCACCGGCTCGCACCTCACGGGACAGTCGATCGTGCGCGCCTCCGCCGGCAATCTGAAGCGTGTGTCGCTCGAACTCGGCGGCAAGTCGCCGGACATCGTATTCGCCGATGCCGATCTCGACGCGGCAGTGCCGGGGGCTGCGATGGCGGTGTTCGCCAATTCCGGCCAGATCTGCTCGGCCGGCACGCGGCTGTTCGTCGAGAGCAAGATCTATGACGAGTTCGTCGGCCGGGTCGCCGAATTCGGCAAGAAGCTGCAGGTCGGCAACGGGCTTGATCCGAACACCCAGATCGGCCCGCTGGTATCGCAGCAGCAACTCGAGCGCGTCTCCGGCTATCTCGACATCGGCCAGAAGGAAGGCGCGCAGGCGCTTGCCGGCGGCGCCAGGCTGACCGAAGGCGCGCTGTCAAAAGGCTATTTCGTGCCGCCGACAGTGTTCGCCAACGTGCAGGACAACATGCGGATCGCGCAGGAGGAAATCTTCGGGCCGGTGATTTCGGCGATCTCGTTCAAGGACTCCGACGAACTGATCAAGCGGGCCAACGCCACCAGCTTCGGCCTCGGCTCCGGCGTCTGGACCACCAATGTCAGCAAGGCGCACCAGGTCGCCAAGGCGCTACGCGCCGGCTCGGTTTGGGTGAACTGCTACCAGGCGATGGACCCGGCCGTGCCGTTCGGCGGCTACAAGATGAGCGGCTATGGCCGCGAGTCCGGCAAGCAGCATCTGGAAGAATATCTCAACGTCAAGGCGGTCTGGATCAAGACGGGCTAGCTGCTTGCTCCGCTCGCTCCCCACCTCTCCCCGCCGCGCGGGAAGAGGTGGGCCGATCTTGCGGTTGAATTTACGACCTTCCCACGCCCTTCTTCTTCCCGATATCGCTTTGTAACGCTGCGAGCTCCTTCCGGACCGCGCTTGCCGCGTCGCGTTCGATCTTGCGGTAGCGCGCGACCAGCGACGTCCCGAATGGTGTCAGCATCGCCCCGCCGCCGTTCTTGCCGCCGGTCTGGCGCTCGACCGCGGCCTGCCGGCAGATGCGGTTGATCTCGTCGACCAGGTCCCACGCCCGCTTGTAGGACATGTCCATGGCGCGGCCGGCTGCCGAGATCGAGCCGCATTTTTCGATGTTCTCCAGCAGCGCGATCTTGCCCGGCCCGATGCGGCCCTCGGTATCAAGGTCGATGCGCACGCTGAGGGAAGGAAGCGATTTGCCGCCGGATTTCTGCATCGAGGACCTGCTGTCTCGCCATGTTGGGTCACATTGCCATCTCAGGCGTTTGCGAACAAGATGAGCCGACTACGTATCCAGAGCACAGACGAATTTTCCGGGGCAGACATGAACTTTCCTCACCTGTTTTCGCCGCTGAAGGTCGGACCCTATCAGCTCAGGCATCGGCTCGTGATGGCGCCGCTGACGCGGATGCGCGCGGCCAGGCCGTCGCTGGCGCCGCGCCCGCTCAACGCCGAATATTACGCGCAGCGCGCCACACAAGGCGGCCTGATCATCGCCGAGGCCTCGCCGGTGCTGGCGACCGGTTTCGGCAACCCGGGCGTGCCCGGCATCTACACAGAGCAGCAGGTCGATGGCTGGCGCTCGGTGGTCAACGCCGTTCACGCCAAGGGTGGCGTGATCTTCCTGCAGCTCTGGCACGTCGGGCGCGTCTCGCATTCCTCGTTCCAGCCCGGCGGCGCGCTGCCGGTCGCGCCCTCCGCGGTGCCGATTTCACCTGATCTGAAGACGATGACGGCCGATGGCAAGGTTGTGGCCTACGAGACGCCGCGCGCGCTTCTGACCAGCGAAATTCCGGGCATCGTCGAGGCGTTCCGGCAAGGCGCGCGCAACGCGATGGCAGCCGGCTTCGATGGCGTCGAAATCCATGGCGCCAACGGCTATCTGATCGAGCAGTTCCTGCAGTCGCGCAGCAATCTGCGCACCGACCAGTATGGCGGCGGAATCGAGAACCGCTCGCGGCTGTTGCGCGAGATCACGCAGGCTGCGATCGAGGTATGGGGCGCGAACCGCGTCGGGGTGCGGCTGTCGCCCTACGGTGTCGCCAACGACTCCGGCGAAGCCGACCCGATGCCGCTCTATACACACGCGATCCAGTCGCTGAACCCGCTTGGTCTTGCCTATCTGCATTTCATCGAGCCGCGCTCCAGCGGCGCCGGCCGCGCCGAGGTCGACCATCAGAACGTGCCGTCGGCGATGGTGCTGTTCCGCCCGGTCTGGAAAGGGATTTTGATTTCGGCCGGCGGCTTTACGGGCGACACTGCGGATGCGGCGATCGCGGCAGGCCATGCCGACGCCATCGCGTTCGGCCGCATCTTCATCTCCAACCCGGATCTGCCGCACCGCTTGCAGCGCGGCTTTCCGCTGACGCCGTATAACCGGGCGACGTTCTATGGCGGCGAGGAGAAGGGATACACGGATTATCCCGCCTATGACGAGATGGCGCCGGCGTGAGGCGAAGCGTCATTTGCGCGCGTGACGAAGCGACGTTGGGAAAC
>NZ_JBAURI010000086.1:0-22884 GCF_049581145.1 Bradyrhizobium sp. | reverse complement strand
GTGACGGGGCCGCAGGAGAGGCGACGGGGGATGCGGGCGCCGGCGGCGCCGCCTCATTGGACGGCCGCAGGATGTACTTATGGATGAAAGAGCTCACCGACGACTTCACATCGTCCGCGGTGCGGCGCGCGGCGGCGACGCCGGCGCCGGCGAAATTGACCGAGACGTGCTGGCCGAGGGCCATGACGCCGCGGAAGGCGTAGAACAGCACAATCAGGACGAGCGCGATCGCAAGGAAGCGTATCGGATGCAGCAGCGGAAAGAAGACAATGCGCCCGACGACAAAAAGCGCTTCGAGCCACGCGGGCGGACCCGGCTCGCGCGGCATCTCGTGCACTGGCTCGCTCGCCTGCACCGGATCCGCGTAGGCTGGCGCCGGTCTGTCGCTCAGCTCGATGGCCTGGGCAATCTGCCGAAAGCTCTGACCTTCCTTCCGGAGTGCAGTGCCGGTGTCGCGGAATGCCGCGTCGCCGAGGATGCCGGGCTGATCCATGCGCTTGATGCCGGCCACGATGCCGGGCCGCAGCAGCAGGCGGCGCCGTTCGATCAACTCGGCCAACTTCGAGAAGTTGAGGTTGGCCTCGCTCAGGGTCTGCGCGGCGCGGTCCTTGGCGGCCTGGGCCACGGCAGGATCCTCCGCATCCATCTGCTCTATGGCCCGTGTCAGGAGCGCTACGTCATCGATCATCGCCAGAGCGCTCCGGCTGCCATCACATCGACGATGCGGTTCGTTTGCGGTCGTCCGCTGGCGCGACACATGGCTGCGCTCGAACGTCTCCGACGATCGCTCTTTGCGGGAACCAGGCCGGGCCGGTCAGTCGCAGCGGTATCAACGCTCTTCATGGGACACTGCGCGGGCACGCGCACTTCTGGTGACAGGCAACCGTAGCAGCGGCCGGCCTTCGATGCAAAACCGGCCATGAGCCGAATGTCGGACCAAAACATGGCATCCAATTTCGAACCTCTCGCAACGGCCGGCCGGACACCGTGACGTCATTCGGGGCCGACATCCACCGGCGTCAAAGAAGTTTAAGCCAGTTTTGCAGCCATCAGTTTGCAACCAGGAGCTCGCAGACAGGAGATTGCAAGCGCACGCGCTCAACCCGCTGCGATATCGGCCGGTTCCCGCATTTGAATCCGGGCCGGACTGCCGATAAGGTGCGGCGGCACCGCTGGCCTCCGACCGGCGGCGGTGCAGAGGAGCGGTACGCAGTCTCTGGTCCGTTCGAGTTTTGGTTGTCCTTCCGCATGGATCAGGCGCATGACGATGGTTTCCTTTGACGGGGCAGGCCGAACGGAGCAGGTCCAATGATCGCCCCCGGCACCCCAGCCGATCCACCGCCGGTGTCTCAGCAGGTGGTTCAGGATCTGACCCGCGCCGCGATCTTTCTGGTCGTCACCGTCAATCCGGGCACGACCAATGGCGCCGCAATCCGCTCCTTTTGCAACGACCTGCCGGCACTGGTCCGGGCGGTCGGCTTCCGCGCTATCGAGGCAAACCTGTCCTGCGTGATGGGAATCGGGTCCGAGGCCTGGGACCGGCTGTTCGGCCCGCCGCGGCCGGCGGAATTGCATCCCTTCCGTGAAATCCGCGCTGGCGCACGTCATGCCCTGGCGACGCCGGGCGATCTGATGTTTCACATGCGCGCCAAGCGCATGGACCTCTGTTTCGAGATGGCCACGCAAATCATGGCCCGGCTCGGCGAGGCGGTTTCGGCGGTCGACGAGGTCCACGGCTTTCGTTATTTCGACGAACGCGATCTGCTCGGCTTTGTCGACGGCACGGAGAACCCGACGGCACAAGCCGCGATCGATGCCGCCTATATCGGGGCCGAAGATGCCGTCTTCGCCGGCGGCACCTATGTCATCGTGCAAAAATACCTGCACGATCTGGCTGGATGGAATGCGCTGTCCACGGAAGTCCAGGAACGCATCATCGGCCGCGGCAAGCTGTCGGACATCGAGCTCGATGATGCCGTAAAACCGGCCTATGCCCACAACGCGCTCGCCAAGGTCGTGGTGGACGGCAAGGAAGTCAAGATCGTGCGCGACAACATGCCGTTCGGCCGCGTCGCCGAAAAGGAATTCGGCACCTATTTCATCGGTTACGCGCGTTCGCCGCGAACCATCGAGCAGATGCTCGACAACATGTTCATCGGTCAGCCGCCCGGCAATTACGATCGCCTGCTCGATTTCAGTGTTGCCAAGACCGGCAACCTGTTCTTCGTACCGTCCGCGACCTTCCTGGAAAATGTCGCGGCCGACGATCCGGTGGCTGCAGTTTCGGACCAGTCCGCCGCTGTCGCGCCAACACCTGTGCCGCGGCGCGCGGGTTCGCTCGACATCGGTTCGCTCAAAGGAGATCCCGCCTCATGAACAATCTTCACCGCGAGCTTGCCCCGATCTCCGATGCGGCCTGGTCGGAGATCGAACAGGAAACCTCGCGCACCCTCAAGCGCTATCTGGCCGGGCGCCGTGTCGTCGACGTGCAGGGGCCTGGTGGAATTGCGCTGTCCGCCATCGGCACCGGCCATCTGCGCAATGTCGCTGCTCCCGGCGACGGAATTCTGGCGCGCCAGCGCGAGGTCAAGCCGCTGATCGAGCTCCGCGTGCCCTTCGAGCTCGACCGCCAGCAGATCGACGACGTCGAGCGCGGCGCCAACGATTCGGATTGGCAGCCGGCCAAGGACGCCGCGCGGCTGCTGGCCTTTGCCGAGGACCGGGCGATCTTCGAGGGCTACGCCGCCGCCGGCATCGGTGGCATCCGCGAGGGCACCAGCAATCCGATCCTGACACTGCCGGGCGACGTGCGCGCCTATCCCGACGTCATCGCCCAGGCGCTTGGTCAGTTGCGGCTCGAAGGCGTCAATGGTCCCTATTCGGTGCTGCTCGGGGCCGATGCCTACACTGCCCTGAGCGAGACCAGCGATCACGGCTATCCCGTGCTGCAGCACATCAAGGCCCTCATCGACGGCGACATCATCTGGGCGCCGGCGATCAAGGACGCCTTCGTGCTGACCACGCGCGGCGGCGATTTCGCTCTGTATCTCGGAGAGGATGTTTCGATCGGCTATCTCAGCCATGACGACAAGACGGTGCGGCTTTATCTCGAGGAGACCTTCACCTTCCTGCTGCTGACGACCGAGGCCGCGGTTGCGCTGACGGCAAGCGACGCCAACGCGAAACCCTGATCTCGGCTTTCTTTGCAACACGCTGCGGCCGAACACTCAGCAGGAAAGGATCACGGCGTCACAGTCTTGTGCTTTGATAACGGGAACGTTCCACCGGCCCGGTCAGTTTGCGTCGGATGCCTTGCGAGGGTTCCGCTCATGGCTGTCAAGCCGGTGATAGAAGGTGTGCAAATCGTCCCGATGGGGATGTCAAATGCCTTCCTGATCGAGGGCGACGACGGGTTGACGCCGATCGACGCCGGCTACCCGGGCAAGGAAGCGGCCGTTCTTGGGGCGATCCGCGGACGTGGTGGTTCGCCGGATCAGCTCAAGCACCTCATCTTCACTCACGGCCACCCTGATCATATCGGCAGCGCCGCTGCGATAGTGCGGGAAACTGGTGCGACGACTTACATGCACCCGCTCGACATCCCCATGGCCGAGAGCGGAGGTCCTTTTCGGCCCATGCGGGGCGCGCCCGGTCTGCTCCGGCAGATGATGTGCAAGCTGTTTTTCCATCCCGAGGAGCGAGTGGAGCCGGTTGCCATCGACCAGCGCTTGACGCCTGGGGAATACTGCCCATCGCAGGCGGCTTCGAGGTTATTCATACGCCTGGCCATTGCGCGGGACAGGTCGCGCTCTTGTGGCGTCCGGGGCGAATGCTGTTCGCGGGCGATGTGTGCATGAACGTCTTCGGCCTCGGCGATCCCGTCGGCTTTGAGAACTTGAACGACGCTCGTGCGAGCCAGCGCAAACTTGGCAGTCTTTCATTGGATGCTGTCGGGTTCGGCCATGGTGCCCCTATCGCCCGCGATGCGTCGACCAGATTCCGTGAAAAGTGGGGCGCCGACGAAGCCCGCGAGAGATCGGCTGCTTGATCAAATCCGTCATCAGTTCGGCGGCAGCGCGTCGGGAATCTCCTGCGCCTCGCTGGCATCGGCGAAGACCTCCTCGCGGATCACGCGCATCGTCACCTGATGCAGGTAGGCCTGCAGAGCCTGGTCGAGCTCGCAAAACTCGGGCCACAGGACCTCGTCCAGAAACCGCTTCGGCCCTCGGATCATGACCGTGTTGCGCCGTTGTCGATAGTGTCGGTAGGGCTTCAGGCCATAGCGTCGGCACAACGCAAGAAACAAATGGCGCGACCATTGATCGGACATCGAGAACTGCATCTCGATCGACGGATCCTGTCGGCGGTGTTCGTCCAGGCGCGCCCGGACACGTTCCAGAGCGGCCTCCGCAGCGAGCCGTTCGCCCGCGGTCCCGGCGCCGGCGAACAGGGCCTCGATCTTCCGCAACTTTTCGCGCAACTGGGATTCAGTCGACATCGGTGGTCTCAGGCTTTGTCCTGAGTGAGCCCAACATCGGCATTGCGCGGGGTCAACCGACCACCGTCGATATCCACGTCTTTCATTTGCCAGGTGGGCAAAACGCCTGGGATCAAGACACCCGTGGTCAAAACACCTGTGATCAAAACATCGCTATCGGGGAACGGCGGCGCGTTCAACTGACGCGATTGATCCGGAGACGACCTTCACCTGTCGCGATCGATCTACAGACGCAACATGGTCTTGATGGCGCGGCGTTCATCCATCGCCCGATAGCCTTCGGCTGCATCGGCGAGCGGCAGAGTCAGGTCGAACACCTTGCCGGGATTGATCTTGCGTCGCAGCACCAGGTCCATCAAATGCGGCAGGAACCGGCGCACCGGAGCGGGACCGCCAAGCATTCCGGTCTGCGAGAAAAACAGCGATTGTCCGTCAAGCTCGACACCATGCGGTACGCCGACATAACCGATCATGGCGCCCGGACGCGCGCATTGGATGGCCTGCGTCATCGATTGCGAGGTGCCGACGCATTCCAATACGGCGTCCGCGCCGATGCCGCTGGTCAGTTGCTTGATCCGGGCCACGCCCGGGTCGCCGCGCTCCGAGACGATGTCGGTCGCGCCGTATTCGAGCGCCAGATCCTGCCGGGTCTTGTGGCTGCTCATCGCGATGATCCGCTCGGCGCCCATCTGTTTCGCCGCGAGCACGGCCATCAGGCCAACCGCGCCATCGCCCACCACGACCACCGTCGCGCCGGGCCGGACCCGCGCCGCATCGGCCGCATACCAGCCGGTGCCGAGAACGTCCGATGTCGCCAGCAGGCTGGGGATCAGATCGTCCGGGGGCAATTCGGCGGTCGCGACCAGTGTGCCGTCGGCGAGCGGGACCCGCGCCAGCGGCGCCTGCGCCCCGGTCATGAACTCGCGCTGCTCGCAGGACGACTGGAAGCCGAACCTGCAATGCGGACAGGTGTTGTCGGACAGGCAGAATGAGCCGACGACGAACTGGCCCGGCTTGACCGAAGTAACCGCGCTGCCCGTCTCGACGACGATGCCGCAATATTCGTGCCCCATCGCCAGCGGTGACTTGACATCATTGAGGCCGCGGAAAGGCCACAGATCGGACCCGCAGATGCAGGTGGCGGACAACCGGATGATGGCGTCGGTCGGCTGCAGGATCTTCGGTTCGGGCACCTCCTCGCAACGCACGTCGCGCGGACCGTATAGAATGACTCCTCGCATGATTTTCTCCCCTTTTTCTTCAACGCATAATGAAACCGCCGTCCACGGAGATCGACCGGCCGGTCACGTAACTGGCAGCGTCGCTGCAAAGCCACAGCACCGCATTCGCAATCTCCGCGGGGCGGCCGACCCGTCCCATCGGTATGTTGCTTTCCATTGCCTCGAGAGCTTCGCTCTGACCGGCCGCGAATGAGATGTTCATGGATATCTCTCCCATGGATCTTGCCGGTTCAAAGTTGGCCTAGCGTTGCGTGCGGTCGGCCTCGGCCTGCGGGTAGCGATCGCCTTTGACCGTGATCTGCGCGGCAGCAGCATCTATGTGTCTGACATCGTCCCGCGTGAGTGCGATTGCGACGGCGGCGATGTTCTCCTCGAGGCGGCTGAGCTTGGTGGTGCCGGGGATCGGGACGATCCACGGCTTCTGCGCCAGCAGCCAGGCCAACGCGACCTGGGCGGGCGTGGCGTGCTTCTGCGCGCCGATCCGTTCCAAGAGATCGACCACAGGACGGTTCGCCTTGCGGGCCTCGGGCGTAAAGCGCGGCAGGCTGGCACGATTGTCATTGCCGCCGAAGCTGGTGCTTTCGTCGATCTTGCCGGTCAGGAAGCCTCTTCCCAGGGGACTGAACGGGACGAAGCCTATTCCCAGCTCATCGCAGACAGGCAACACCTCCGTTTCGGGTTGGCGCCACCACAGGGAATATTCACTCTGGATCGCCGCGACCGGCTGGACCGCATGGGCGCGGCGGATGGTCGAGGCGCCAGCCTCGCTCAGGCCGAAGTGCTTGACCTTGCCCTGGGCGATCAGGTCCTTCACCGCGCCGGCGACGTCCTCGATCGGGACATGGGGATCGACCCGGTGCTGATAGAACAGGTCGATCGCGTCGACGCGCAGCCGCTTCAATGAGCCGTCGGCGGCCTGCCGGATGCGTTCGGGCCGGCTGTCGAGCCCGTCAGAACCGCGGGAGCCGCCCGGCCCAAGGTCGTGTCCGAACTTGGTGGCGATCACGACCTTGTCTTGGAACGGCTGCAGCGCTTCACCCACGAGTTCCTCGTTGGTATATGGACCGTAGACCTCGGCAGTGTCGAACAACGTGACCCCGCGCTCGACCGCCGCCCGGACCAGGGCGATCATCTCCTTGCGGTCCGGAGCCGGGCCGCGGTGATAGTTCAGGCCCATGCAGCCAAGCCCGATGGACGAGACTGTGAGGCCATGCTTGCCAAGCTTGCGCGTTTGCATTCTGGATCTCCTTGGTTCGCGGTGGCACGCCCAACCTTCAGACTCTCGGCTCTTCGAATGAGCCAGGTGCCGTAGGCATCGAAGGCAACGACCGATCCCTCGGCGACGCCGCCATCGAGCGGGCGCGTTGGCGCGAGATCATTTGCGGTATTGCTCGTCCGAGACCTTTTCCATCCAGTCGACGTTCTTGCCGTTGAGCGATTCCGTAATTGCGATGTGCGTCATCGCCGTCGTTGCGGTCGCGCCATGCCAGTGCTTCTCGCCGGGTGGAAACCAGATGACGTCGCCGGGGCGGATTTCCTCGGTCCGCCCGCCCTCGCATTGCACCCAGCCGAGGCCGGAGGTGACAATGAGAGTCTGGCCCAGCGGATGGGTGTGCCACATCGTCCGGGCACCGGGTTCAAACGTGACTTGAGCACCGCTGAGGCGCACGGGCTCGCCCGTCTGAAACATCGGATCGACGCGGACCGTGCCGGTGAACCATGCTTCGGGACCTTTACCGGAAGGTCGTGAACCGTTGCGATTGATCTCCATGTGCCGTTCCTTCTCACCATCGTCAAGTCGTTAGCCGCCTGTCCAAAGCCCGAACGCGCCGATGCAAGAATCGTCAATCCGACGCGCCCGGGAGCACGCTCCTCCGCCCGGCAGGCCCTGGATTTAGTGCGTGCGGCCATATTGATTAGCCTTTATATCCGGCATGAACTTATAAGCAGGGTCGATAAATGCAGCGGGGCAATCTCGATGACCTCTCCGCCTTTCTGGTCGTGGCCCGGGAGGGCAGCTTTACCAAGGCGGCTGCCAGGCTTGGCGTTTCACAGTCGGCGCTGAGCTACACCATCAAGGAGCTGGAGGCCCGTCTGAAGCTGCGCCTGCTGACGCGGACGACGCGAAGCGTGTCGCCGACGGCGGCGGGCGAGCGTCTGTTGCGCAATGTCGGTCCGCGGATCGATGAGATCGCGTCGGAACTCGCCGCCTTGAGTGAGCTTCGGGAAAAGCCCTCCGGGACCTTCCGCATCACAGCGACTGAATATGCGACTACGGCCGTCCTGCTGCCGAAGCTGGCGAAGCTGTTGCGCGACCACCCGGACATCAAAGTCGAGATCATCAGCGACTACGGCTTCACCGACATCGTAACCGAACGATTCGATGCCGGCGTGCGGGACGGCGAACACATCGCCAAGGACATGATTGCGGTGCGAATCGGACCAGACGCGCGCATGGCGGTCGTCGCGGCCCCCTCCTATTTTCGCAACCGGCCAGAGCCGAAGCGGCCGCAGGAGCTCGTCGAGCACAATTGCGTCAACCTTCGCCCTGCCACCCATGGCGGATTGTACGCTTGGGAGTTTGCCAAGGGATCACGCGAACTCAGGGTGCGGGTGGATGGCCAACTCTCTTTCAACACTACGACGCAAATGCTCCACGCCGCGCTCGCGGGTCTTGGCCTGGCCTATTTGCCCGAGGGCCTCGTGCAGTCGCATATCAACACGGGCCGCCTCAAGCGCGTGCTCGAGGACTGGTGCCCGCCATATCCGGGCTACCACCTGTATTATCCAAGCCGGCGCCAGCCCTCGGCGGCCTTTGCGTTGCTCGTCGAGACGCTGCGCTACCGGGACTGAGCTACGGCCTGGCATCAAATGCGACAGGCGTGGTCTCGATCGGCTTGAGCGGGCGGACCATTATCCTGGGAGCGATGGGGTGCCTTACGCGGTGCGCTCAATCGAGAATTCATCCGCCCGGCCGATAGCGCCTCTTACCATCCCAAGATGGCATCGATCGAATAATGTCCCGCACCTGTGATGCAAAGCAGCAGGAAGCCCGCCGTAATACCGAGGTTCTTATAAAAGGCTTCCATGCTTTCGATTTTATTCGCACCCTTCATCGTCCAATAGTGATGCGCAATGAGCGCGGTCGCCACCGTGTATAGAGCCAAGAGCAGAGCTGAAGGACGGGTGAACGCGCCAACAGCGACCGCGAACGCAACCGGAAGCTCCACGAAGATCGCCACCACGGCCGCCAGTACTGGAAGCGGAGCGCCGTCCTGCACCATGCGACTGACCGTGCCGGAATAGTCCGTGAGCTTCCTCCAGCCGAAAATCAAGAACAGCGCCGCGAGAAGAAGGCGCGCCGCGAGAATGCCCGCATCGTTGATGTCGTGTTCCATGACGCTCGTTCTCTGGTTTCTCGTCGTTGCGACGCTGAAACCCGCCGCAAGAGCCGCCTCCGAGATGCGATGTGGCGGCCTCTCCGGGCCACCGACCGTCAGATGCGCGAGCGCAACGGCGATCCAAACAGCCGATATCGCCCGGCGGGCTGTCGTTTCAAGAGCTGCGATGCCGATATCGCGGGTGGATTCTCGGCCGGTCGAGCCTGATCAGGCAAGAATCACACGTTCGCAGCAACTCCTCTCAAGTGCGGCGCCATTGCACTCTGCTATGGGCGAGGAGCGGGAGCGTGACCCGCGCTGCAACGAGAGCTGAAGATTGGCGAAGGAGACCGTGATGGAGGGGGCCGACGCAGCTGGACACCGGATGTTCGGGTCGTCGAAGCGCAAAGGCATTTGACGGTGCGAGACATTTTGCTTGACGGAATTGGTGGAACATTGGCTGCGATCGCGGCGATGCGCGCCGCGCTCGGGTCGTTCTTCCTCTTGTCCGGGCTTCACAAGCTCACAAACAAGGAAAGACATAAGACATTTGTCGAGACGCTGAGGGTCCTTGGCATCCCGCATGTTGGCATATTGCAATGGTTCGTTCCGGGAGTTGAATTTCTTGGCGGGCTGGGCGTCGCGGTCGGATGTCTCACGCCACTGGCCGCCCTTGGCCTTCTGGTCATCTGTTCGGTAGCGCTCTGGACGAGCTCTCCAACCGTGGTTGCGAGCTACAAACCGATCGACAGGGCAGATCGTGTCGACGATTGGCTGTACCAGCCGGAAATGATCTACGCATTGATGCTGCTTTATTTCATGACGGCCGGCGCTGGCCCGGTTTCCGTCGATCAGCTCCTGAAGCACTGGATTGGCTAGTCGTACTGTGTCACCGGTGTAAAATGCCTGCTGGTTCAATCCGTCCCCACATCGGTCCCTTCACCTTTCCGCAGCCGTAAGATGGCGGGCTTTGACAGAAGCAGGCGGGTGCCCGACGTGCTACTCGGACATCCCTGGAACATCTTTCGACATCACGATGGTCGGCTCGTCACCGAAGAACCCTTTCCGAACGATCCTGAAGCCGCGCTTTGCGTAGAACGGTTTTGCCGTCACCGATGATTGTACACGCAACGTCCCCCGAGATTGGGCGTTCGCAGCGTGTTCGACCGCGTCCATAAGCCTCGTGGCGATGCCGCGGCGTTGATAGTCGGGGTGGACATAGACAGAGCTGACCGTTTGGCCGTCCAGGCTTCCAGTTCCGACGACTCCTCCATCGACGATGGCGACGAAGGCGCACCACGTCTCCAAATTGGACGCGACCTTGTCCGGCAAGGTCAAAACCAACCGGTCGATCACCGACGGCGGATAGTCCTTTGCGTTGGTCTTGCGCAATGCTGCCAGGACGATCTGGTGAACTGCCTTTGCGTCTGCAGCCATGGCACGCCGGATCACGATTTTCATCGTCGTACTTCAAGTTGCGAGCATGTTGCTCAAAGGGCAAGCTTAGCATTTCGTGGGTATGGACACCAATTGCCTTGTGCCGCGTGTCTCGGACCCTGGCGTGAAAATCAGGAAATTCGCGCGGCTTGTGCGGAGCCAGCCAAAATATCGCCCGGATAGGCTCGCCCCGAGCTCATGAATTGTGTATTTAATTTCAGAGAATGCCAGGGATGATCGAGGTTTGATCGCGGTGTGATGCGATGATCGACGAAAAGAAGCTTGAAGAGCGCCTGGTCGCGCTCGAAGCGGCTAAATCCTGGAGTCCGCGCGTCGTCTCGCGGCTGGAGATGCTGCTGCGCTCGGGCCCGGACGAGGCACTCTACCGCATCAATCCGATCCAGTTCGCCACGGAGAAATCGATTGCGGAAGCTGAAGCGATCGATCTTTTCCTCCATGCCTGCGTGGCCGGGCTGTTCGACATGGACTGGCTGCTGGTTTGTCCGATGTGCTCCGATGTCGTCGAGAGCTTCCGAACCTTGCGCAAGCTGCACACACATTTCCACTGCCACCTCTGTCAAAGCGATTACGAGGCCGCGCTCGACGACTACATCGCGGTGACGTTTACGGTCTCGCCGGCGGTGCGCGGCATCCGCTTCCATCAGCCGGATGGGCTTTCGGCCTGGGATTTCGTCTTCCATTACAAGATGACGCCGGGCGGCGTGCTGCCCGACGGGGTGCCATGGAGCGAGGCAGCCAAAGGGCTGGTGAGGGCGCTTACCCGTATCGAGCCAGGTTCCGTGGCCAATCTCGAGATCGATGCCGCCGAAGGTGCGCTTCTGGGCCAGGATTTCGAGAGCGACGCGCAATTTTTCATCCCGGTCGCGAGCGGGGCGGCTGTTCCGCCGTCCCATGTGCCGGTCATCCTCGACGGCGGCACATGCGTGGCCGCCGCGGCCGACGTCGCACCCGGCAAGCTCGTGTTCGACGTTCGCAATGCCGGCAAGCTGCCGGTGGTATTCGGCATCCTGCAGCTTCCGATGGCGACGTTTCAGCGCCCGAAGCTTCGCTTCACGCCGGCCTTGTCCGGCAAGCGACTGCTGATGACCCAAACCTTTCGCGACTTCTTCCGCTCGGAGGTGATCAGCGCGACGGAAGGCATCGCGGTTCTCGACGTGACCCTCGTCTTCACCGATCTCAAGGGCTCGACGGCGCTCTACGAGCGGATCGGCGACCTCAACGCCTACATTCAGGTGCAGCGGCATTTCCAGCATCTGCTCGACGCCACAGTTCGGCACAATGGCGCCGTGACCAAGACCATCGGTGACGCCGTGATGGCAGCGTTTGTGACATCGGCCGATGCGCTGCGGGCGGCGCTTGATATGCGCGAGGCCGTGGACGAGCTCAATCGGGATCGCCCGCAGCGTGATTTCATCCTGAAAATCGGCGTGCATCGGGGAGCCGCGATCGCCGTCACGCTCAACGAGCGGCTCGATTATTTCGGCCAGACGGTGAATATCGCAGCGCGGGTGCAAAACCTCGCCGATGGCGACGAGATTTGTCTCACGGAGGAAGTCTACGGCGCGCCTTCCGTGGCGGAAATCATCGCGCCATACCCGGTGGCCAAGAGCGAGGCGGCACTCAAGGGCGTCAGCAAGGCCATGTCGGTGTATCATCTGGCCCGCATGGCGTCCCTAGTCGAATCCTAGACCGACGTTTGCGCCTGCAATTCACCTAAAGCTGAATGTCTTGAAACGCTTAGTCCGAAAATCGCTTCACGAAAGTGTCCATGTCGCGATTCACAAATCACCAAACCTGTGATTCCATTTAGAGATAGCGTTCATCCGACGATCCAAAGGAGGCAGTGTCCAGTAGCGAAAAAGGCCATTTTCAATAATTCTGAATCGGATCAACACTTTGCGCATTTCGACGGCGCAAACTCCAGCCTAGACGAGCGATTCCGTGAAACCTTTTGTTTCCGAGTACTCTGACCTCATCCTGAGGCGCATCGCTCGAACGGCCGTCGATGGAGGCGCCCACCATATCCGCGAAGTCGCCGTTTTCCCGGCTCAGAGCATCGCGGTGCTCCTGAAGGATCTGGCGTACATGGAGCAGGCCATCGGCCCTATGTCGGACGCTTCGCAACGTAGGCTGTCCGGGCTCCAGGTTCGAAGCCGCAACTCTCGTAGAAGCGATGGACGCGAGGGTCTTTGCGGCCGCTTTGCAGCAGGACATGATAGCAATCTCTCGCCCAAGCCTCGGTGAGAGCGGCCCGAACGACTGCGCGACCATACCCCAGCCCGCGGAACTCGGGATGGGTCACGACGTTTTCGAGAAACCCGTGTCCACGTCCGCTGCGCAGAAGATTTGGCGCGGTAATGAGCATGCAGGTCGCTGCGATCTGTGCGCCTGCGTCCGAAACAAAGACAGCCACGCCCCGGCGCGTGAGTGTATCCAACCAGATGTGTTCGGCACGGTCGGGCGGTTGCGCGGTCGAACTCACTTCCGATAATCGAAAGAGAGCAAGCAACCCCGCCAGATCGGACGCTTGGGCGAGCCTCGCTCTCGGCATCTGGCCTCCGGCAGGTTGAAGAGCGAACAAGATGGCCTGGTCGGCAATCAATAACTGCCGCCATGGCGCTCTTGTTGCTTGATCCATTCCGATAACGTCTTTGGTGCAGATCCTGAGGCCTTGCGACCCGATTGGCTGGAGGGCGCCTTGAGATTGTTCCGGATCGTCGTCTCCGCGTGGTCACCGCTTGAAACAGCGGCCGGTTTCTGCGCGGCGTCCCTTTCGAGCCGGAGTTTTCTCAGTCGCTCCATCTTCTGGCGTTCTGCTTCGGCTTCTGCGCTTTGAGGTGAAAGCGTCTTCGGATGCGCCTCCTCAGCCGAGACCAGCAGTCCGATGATGGCTCGTTCCCCAAGCGACTTGCACGCTTCCAGCCGATGAAGCCCCTCGACCAGAACGAAGCGGTCTTCATCGGTCCGAACAAGAATTGGATCTCGTTGTCCGATTTCCAGGATACTTTCCGCGAGTTCCCGAACCACCTCGGGTTTGACGCCTTTCCGCCGCTTCACGGGGACGTAGATCTTGTCGATTGGGATGCTTTCCGGTTTTGGCACAGCTTCTACTCCGTCGTGTCAGAGCCCCGTCCAAAGCATCAGGCGCCAGTTGCGTTGGCCCTGAGAAGCGGAATCAGCACTCGCCGGGCAAATGGATACACCGGGCACGAAACGATACAGTAATATTGTTCAGCTGCGTGACGCAAGCGTGACGATTCCAGCCGCGAGAAGGATGCGCGCTCGGCGGCGCTCATCCGTTCTTCGCATAGGGCCTTTACCGCTCCTATGCATGGAGTTGGACACTATCCGTTGTTGGCAGACCCGCGAGGACGCAGGCGGACGAGCACCAGCCCGATCGCGGGAATGCTCGGTACCGCGTTCAGCGTCGCCGCCAGGATCACGATGGCGGAGCCGGGGACGCCATCGGCGCGCTTATTAGGACCCGTCCGCGAACCGGCGCCCGCGATGCCATGCACGACCACGCAGAACAGGATCGGGGCGACGATCATCGAAATCAGCTTCAGGAAGGCGTCGCTGAGGATCTTCAGTCTAACGGCAAAGTCGGGCACGATCATGCCCAGCGCGATGCCGAGCCCGAGGCCGGCCGGGACCTGAACGAACAGCGACGCATCGAGCGGCTTGCGGGCCGCGGTGGCCATGGTGGCGATGGTCGACATGGCGTGCTCGCCGTGCTGTCTGCGAGCGTGTCCGATCGGCAATCAACCCGCCAAGCCGCCCATGTGGCCGGGCGAGGAGACGCCAAGCGATCAATGGTGCGGCGAACAGGGCGAATGGATTGCATCGTCGCAAGGGCTCCTCGCAATGACGGGGAATGTTGCAGCGACGGAGAAGTCTCCGCGAGTCGTTTGCATGGGGCAAGCTGAAGGCTCGCGCCACGTCATTGCGAGCGCAGCGAAGCAATCCATCTCACCGCGGAAAGAAGAACGGATTGCTTCAGGGCTTGTGCTGCTCGCCGGGTACGGCGCTTTGCGCCATTGCCCCCGTGCGGATTCACTCTGCGGCTTTTGCCGTCTTGCCGAACATCCGGCTCGGTGGCGGGAAGCCGCAGGAGGTGCCGTCGGTGATCTTGACCTGATCCTCCCATGGCAGGCGGAAGGTGCCGGCGACCATGTCCTGCATGAAAGTGTAGGGACAATCCATGGCGCCGCCTTTGACCGCGACATAGCCGCGATGCCAGAGCTGGTAGATGTTGTTTTCGACGCCCCAGTTGATGCGCGCCTCGCGCACCAGGTCGGGGCGCACCTCGGCGGTGATGATCTCGTCGGGCCGGCCGGTGGTGCCGTGGGCGATGATGCTGCCGTCGAAATTCACGATCATGCCTTCGCCCATGGAATCGAACGAGCCGTCCGAGCCGCACATGCAGACATTGGCTGTCACCATCAGGTTCTGGAACGCGTTGGCCTGATTGGTGAAGCGCCAGCTGTCGCGGATCGGCGCGGTGTAGCCGGCGGTGCGGATCATGATCTCGGCGCCTTTGTAGGCGCATTCGCGGGCCATCTCCGGAAACATGCCGTCATGGCAGATGATCAGCGCGATTTTTGCGCCTTTCGGCCCCTCGATCACGGGAATGCCGATGTCGCCGGGCTCCCAGGGTTCGACCGGAATCCAGGGATGGAATTTGCGGTAGTAGAGCTTGATCGCGCCGTGATCGTCGATGATCAGGCCGGAATTATAGGGATTGCCGTCCGCGTTCAGCTCCATGATCGAGAAGCAGCCCCAGATCTCGTTCTCGATGCAGGCCTGGCTGAAGGCTGCGACCTCGGGACCGTCGAGCCGGCACATGATCTCGGGATTGGTGTCCATCGACAGCCCGTGCAGCGAATATTCCGGGAACACCACGAGATCCATGGTCGACAGATTGCGTCGCGCCTTGCCGACCATCGCGACGATGCGCTCGGTCTGGCGCGCCAGGTCGGCCTTGGTCGCGACCCCAGGCAATTGCAGTTGAACGAGGCCGATGACGACGCCGTTCGGAGATTTGTTGAGGCCGCCAAGACCGTTCATGCGTTGCTCCCTTGATTGCGCGATCGCGAGCAAACCCGATTTTGCCCGCCGGCAAAAGCGCATTTTTCGGGCGGAACCGCGCGCGACGGCCCGCGGGGTTGGCAGACCCTACCGCGAGGCGGGCGCGATCAGTACGATCCGCCTTGCGACCGCTACCGCGATCGCGATGATGAGCGAGGATAAACGCCGGCTTCATGCGCGCGCATGACGCAGCGACGGGGCAGGAATGAGCAGGAAAAGTGGAAGGGACCGTTGGTGCAGGATTCCGTAGACCGGGGCGAGGATATCGACGTCAGGCGGGCAGCGATCGGCGCGACCGTCGGCAACATGCTCGAATTCTATGATTTCATTACCTACAGCTTTTTTGCGATCCAGATCGGCCGCACGTTTTTTCCGGCGCAGAGCGCCTATGGCAGCCTGATGCTGTCGCTGGCGACGTTCGGCGCCGGCTTCATCACCCGGCCGATCGGCGGCATCGTGCTCGGCGTTTTTTCCGATCGGGTTGGGCGACGGCCGGCCATGCTGTTGAGTTTTGCCCTGATGGGAGGGGCGATCGTGGTGCTGTCGCTGACGCCGTCTTATGACGCGATCGGGCTGATTGCGCCTATTGTCGTCATTGTCGCGCGCATGGTGCAGGGTTTTGCCCTGGGCGGCGAGGTTGGTCCGACCACGGCCTATCTGATGGAGATCGCGGCGCCGGAAAGGCGCGCATTGGTCGTCTCCTGGCAACCAACCAGCCAGCAGATCGCGGCGACGGCGGGCGCATTGGTCGGCGTGATCCTGAGCCGGACCATGACCGCCGATGCGCTGCAATCCTATGGCTGGCGGATCGCATTTTTGATCGGTGCGGCCTGCCTGCCCTTCGGTCTGTGGATGCGCAGCACGCTGCCGGAGACGATCCGCCACCCGAGCGACCCAGGCCCGCCGGGCGAGGGCTCGGGGCATCTCGCCACCGCGCGGCGGTACGCGCGTCTGATCGCGCTGGCGCTGATGATTCTCGCGAGCGGCACCATCGCCACCTATGTGACGCAATACATGACGACCTACGCGCAGAACACGCTGCATGTGGCGCCGCCGCTTGCTTTCGCCACCACCCTGGTCAGCAACGGGCTCGGCATCGCCGGCGCGCTGCTTGGCGGCTGGCTCGCGGACCGGTTTGGCCGCAAGCCCGTGATGATGTTGCCGCAACTGGTGACGCTGCTATTGACCTATCCGACCTTCCTGTGGATCGTCCATGCGCCGAGCGCAATGTCGCTGCTTTTCGGTTTTGGCCTTTTGTCGCTGATCGGATCGCTGCCGTTCAGCGCATTCTACGCCGCTTTCGCCGAAGGCCTGCCGCAGGTCATCCGCGGCGGCGTGTTCGCCACCATCTATGCGGTCGCGATCGCGAGTTTTGGCGGCACCGCGCAACTCGTCGTCACCTTTTTGATCCATGTCTCCGGCAATCCGCTGGCTCCGGCATGGTATCTGTTGCTTGCCGCGATTGTCGGGCTGATCGCCATGGTGGCGATGCCCGAGACGGCGCCGAGCAAGGTTGTTCCGCCGATCAACCAGGAGGCCTCGTGATTGCAAAATCTTTGAGCGGGCAAAATGTCAAAAGTGACAGAATACCGATCGTCCTGCCGCCGGATTGATCAGCAGGGCGTCGAAAGTGGCAGGCAAATCCCAACGAGGCGGCAGGTCGAGATCGATGGCATCAGGGTATGCGGCGCCAGACTGGCTCCGCCAACTTTGTGTCAATCGTCGTCGCTATTTTCACCTTGCTGCGGAGTCGACAACATCTAGGCTCCGCCGCACACGTCGAAATTCCCGGGAGGAGCTTTGGGTCATGACTGATCACGTCCGCCATTTATCCCTGACGACCAGCCGTCCATCGGACCGGCGCCGCTTCCTCGTCACATCCGCGGCGATCGCGGGAAGCGCTGCCGCGTTCTCGCTGCTCGGCTCGCGCGTCTCGCAGGCCGCCGCCTTGAAGACGGTGCGCTTCAGCGAGGCCGTGCATAATCTCGGCTACATCAATCTCTATGTCGGCATGCACGCCGGCATCTTCAAGAAAAACGGCCTCGACATGCAGGTGAGCGCCGCCGGCGGCGACACCCAGACCTTTGCGGCCGTGCTCGGCGGCTCGGCGGATTTTGCGATCGGCGACGCCACCATGGCGCAGATCTCACGGGAGAACGGCGGCCCAGGCGTCGTGGTCGGGACGGTGGTGCAGCGGGCGCATTATTTCGGGGTCTCGAAGACGCTGAAGCCGATCACCGATCCGAAGGACTTCAAAGGCCTCAAGATCGTCACCTCGCCCGAGCCGAACACCAACTACAGCGTCGCCAAGCGCCTGCTGGAAAAAGCCGGGCTCAAGGTCGGCGTCGATGCCACCATCGTTCCCGTCAACCCGGGCACCGAGATCGCGGCGATGCTGGCCGGCCAGGCCGATATCGCCATCGCCTACCAGCCGAGCGTGGCCGCGGCCGAAGCGCAGGGTGCCAAGGTGGTGTTCGACTTCTCCAGCTATATCGGGCCATTCTGCAATACCGGCATCATGGTGCTGCCGACCACGATCCAGAAGGATCCGGAGATGGTCCAGGCGCTGGTGACCTCGTTCGAGGAGGCATCGCGGAAAACCTATGCCGATCCGGCGTTTGCCAAGGAGGTCGCGCGCCAGGAATTTCCAGATCTGCCGGGCGACGTCGTCGACAAGGCGATCGATGCCGAGTTGAAATATCTGATTCCGGCGCAGACCGTGGTCACCCAGCGGGACCAGTGGAAGAACCTGATGGACATGCAGGTCTATCTCGGCAACGCCAAGGGCAGCGTGCCGTTCGATCAGATCATCGACAACTCATTTGCGGAAAAGGCGGTCGCCAGCCTGAAATGACGGTTGAAGACGATAGTCGAGGCGCGGAACGCGCGACGTCAGCGGCGGGTCGGATGGCCGAGCCGCCGCTGGTCGTCGAGCATGTCGCCAAGAGCTATGACCTGGGCGGCCAGATCGTGCCCGTGATCGGCGACCTCAGCCTGACCTTGAACGAAGGCCAGATCATCAGCATCGTCGGCCCCTCCGGCTGCGGCAAGACCACGCTGCTGAACACGCTGTGCGGATTGCTGGCGCCGGACTCCGGCCATATCCGCTGGCACGGACGCGAGGTGTCCGGCCAGCCGCAGAACGTCGGCTATATGCTGCAGAAGGATCTGTTGTTGCCGTGGCGCACCGCGCTCGGCAACACCATGCTGGGGCTGGAAATCCGCGGTGTCGCCTGGGCCGAGGCCGAGGACAGGAGCCGCGCCATGCTCGATCAGCTCGGTCTGCACGGCTTCGCCGAACACTATCCTTCGACGCTGTCGGGCGGCATGCGTCAGCGCGTGGCGCTGGCCCGCACCCTGGTGAACGAACCGGACGTGATGCTGCTCGACGAACCCTTCGCCGCACTGGATTTCCAGAGCAAGCTGCTGATCGAGAACGACACGGTCGGCCTGGTGCGGCGAGGCAGGCGCTCGCTGCTCCTGATCACGCATGATATCGAGGAGGCCGTCTCGCTGGCGGACCGGGTCATCGTGCTGTCGAAGCGGCCGACCCGGGTCAAGGCGGTCTATGACATCGAGCTCGGAAGTGAGCGCTCCGACATGATGGCGGTTCGCGACAGCAGGGATTTCAGCCAGTATGTCCGGCGCATCTGGGCCGACCTCGACGTCGTGCTGCAATGACCGCCGACATCGAAACCGGGGCCGTGCATGAGGACGGGGCCGTTCAGCCAGCGCCGCCCCTGGTGCGCAGGCGGTCGAAAAGGCATCGCGCGATGATCGCCGTGCTCGCGACCCAACTCGTCATCCTCGCCCTCCTGCTGGCGCTCTGGGAACGCGCCACGTCCTCCGACCGCGCGCTCGCCTTCATGTTCGGTTCGCCGTCGGCGATCGGCGGCTTCCTGGTCCAGATGCTGCACGACGGCAGCCTGGTGCAGGACACTTACACCACGGGCCTTGAAACGCTGCTCGGCTTTGTCGTCGGCAATTTCATCGGCACCTTGGTCGGTCTTTCGCTGTGGTATTCCAGATTCGTGTCGCGGGTGGTCGAGCCCTTTGTCATCGCGCTTGGCTCGATCCCGATCATCGCGCTGGCGCCGATCATCATCATCTGGTTCGGCACCGGGTTGATCTCCAAGGTTGCGATGTCGACGCTGTCGGTCGTGATCGTGGCGCTGGTCACGTCCTACAAGGGCGCGGTCGGGGTCGATCCCGACCAGATCAACCTGATGCGGACGCTGGGCGCCTCGAAATTCCAGATCTTTCGCAAGCTCGTGGTGCCGGCATCGCTGACCGACATCTTTGCCGGACTGAAACTCACCGTCGGCTTCGCCCTGATCGGCGCCATCGTGGGCGAATTCATGTCGTCATCCGAAGGCCTTGGCCACGCCATTTTCAAGGCCGGATCGCTCTATGTGATCCCGAAAGTATTCGCCGCGCTGGTGGTGACCATCGCGCTGGCGCTATTCTTGACGTTCATGGTCGGCAAGATCGAGCGGCTGTTGATGCCCTGGCGCCGCCAACTGGATTTCGGACGATAACAACGGGGAGGGAAACATGTCGAAGCGCGTCAGCAAGGTCGGCAACATCAAATACGCGTTGTCCGGCGACGACGATTTCGTGGCCAGTGTCGATCCAGGCGAGACGTTCGTCGTCGAATGCGCGATCAATGTCAACGACGGGACCATCCGCCATCTCGGACAGCAATTGACCGAAAAAGATGTCACGCTGCCTTACGTCAACGGCGCGACCGGGCCGATCGAGGTTCGCGGCGCGAAACCGGGCGACATGCTGAGGCTCGATATCCTCAATATGGAGCTCGACAAGCTCGGCTTCACCGCGCTGTGGCCGGGCATCGGCATGTTCCCCGACTGGGTCAGGCGAAAGGAGTTCGGTATCCAGACCCGCGTGGTCGAGGTGGTGGACGGTCATGTGCGCTGGAACAAGCATCTCAAACTGCCGGTCGAACCGATGATCGGCGTCGCGGCGGTGGCACCGCTGCACGGTGCGGTCCTGACCCTCGACAACGGCACGCATGGCGGCAATCTCGACGTCCAGGAGATCACGACCGGCAATTCGGTTTTCTTTCGCGTCAACAAGGAGGGCGCGCATCTGTTTCTCGGCGATTGCCACGCCATCCAGGGCGACGGTGAGTGCAACGGCATGGGCGCGATCGAAATCGCGACGACCCTGACGGTCAGGGTTGCAATCGAGAAGGCGCCGGCGCGGCTGAACCATCCGCGGATCGAGACGCCGACCCATATCTGCACGCTGGGCTGTGCCCGCCCGCTCGAGGACGCGATGCGGATCGCGTTCGAGGAGATGATCTACTGGATGGAGGACGACTGGAAGATCCCGGCCCCGGAGGGCTACATGCTGCTCGGCCAGGTCGCCGAGGCGCGCTGCACGCAGGTGGTCAATCCGAAATACACCTACATCTGCAAGGTGAACAAAAGCCTGCTCGCCGGCTATCACGGCTGATTTCGACGGAGGTTGCTTCGAGGATGAACCGGGCGGTTCCAGCAGGGCAGGTCGCTGGAACCCGAGATGATGCATTGCGTCTGACGAATTGCTGCGCTGCATCCGCGCCTCGCTCGGTTGGGTACCCTGATGCGTTATCGGCCGGTGTTCAACGACGCGGGAACCGATCATGGAAACAGTGCAGAACGTATTGCAGCGGACGTTCGGATTCCTACCGGAATGGTTCATCGGGTTGGCGTTCGTCTGCCTTGCCATCGTCTGCGCGCTGGTCACCCACAGGATCGCTGTCGCGCTGGCCAAGCGCGCGATCGGTCCGAAACGATCGATCGCGATCGTAATCCTGGACACCACCGCGGGGCCGATTCGATTGGCGCTGTGTCTTGCCGCTGTCGCCTTCGCGCTGCCGCTCGCGCCGCTCAGCGACGAATTGCGCGTCGCGCTGACGCATCTGTTCGCGGTGGCCTCGATCGCCCTGGTCGGCTGGATCTCGATCCGCGCCGTCGACCTCGCGGCGGGACGCTATTTGCTGCGATTTCGCGACGAGATCGGCGAGAATTTCCTGGCCCGCAAGCATGTCACGCAGGTTCGCGTCTTCAAGCGGGTGATCGACACGCTGATCATCGTGGTCGCGATCTCGACCGCGCTGATGACTTTCGATTCGGTCCGGCAATATGGCGTCAGCCTGTTCGCCTCCGCCGGTGCCGCGGGTCTTGTCGTCGGTCTTGCCGCCCGGCCGCTGCTCAGCAATCTGATCGCGGGCGTGCAGATCGCGATCACCCAGCCGATCCGCATCGAGGACGCCGTCATCATCGAGAACGAATGGGGATGGGTCGAGGATATAGCGTCGACCTACGTCGTCATCCGATTGTGGGATTGGCGCCGGATGGTGGTTCCTTTGTCGTATTTCATCGAGCGCCCGTTCCAGAACTGGACCCGCGACGCGGCGTCGCTGATCGGCTCGGTCATGCTTCACGTCGATTACGCCGCGGACGTGCCCCGAATTCGCAAGCGGCTCGAGGAGGTGGTGCGCGAATCCAGGCTGTGGGACGGTGCGGTGGTCAATCTCCAGGTCGTCGACACCAATTCGCGGACCATGGAACTGCGTGCGCTGGTCAGCGCGCGCAATGCGCCGCAAGCCTGGGATCTCCGCTGCGAGATCAGGGAAAAGCTGGTGGCGTTCCTGCAAAAAGACATGCGCGAGGCGTTGCCGCGCGAGCGCGCCGACATCTCGCCGCCCTATCCGCGTTACGACGATCTGCTGCGACCGGCAGATGCCGCGCTGGGCGCTCGGAACTAGCAGATGAACGGTCGCTCACGTCTCAGCCGGCGCGGCATGAAGCGGCCATTGATCGATGATGCGGAATCGGGAAGCCGCGCCGGACTGCCGGAACACCGCGATCCGGTCGATCGCGAGTGTCTGGACGCCCAGCGCCGCAAATCGCTGCTGCAGCAGCGCCAGCACGTGCTCGCGCCGCGGCCCTTCCAGCCTGCCGGTCAGCGTCATGTGGAAGCGGAACTCCTCCATGACATAGGGATAGCCCCAGCGGTCGAGATATTCCACTTGCCGAGGCGTCAACGCCTGCGGCTTGCGGCGTGCGCGGTCGTCAGGCGCGAGCGCCGCGCGAAAGCCGTCGAAGGCGCGGACGCACGCGGCGGCGAGCAGATCGAGATCGCGCGATCGTTCCGCCGGCACGACGGCGATGAATCCGCTGATCGACTGCACCACAGGCCGGATCATGGG
>NZ_JBAURI010000085.1:0-5698 GCF_049581145.1 Bradyrhizobium sp. | reverse complement strand
ATTCGACACCGTCCTTGAATCGCTTGCCGACCATCTGCTGGTAGCCGCCCGGCAATCTGGCGATCACTTCGTCGGCCTGGCTGCGCGCCGCGGCGCGCGCGATGCGGGCCCGGTCAGCGCGGGCGGCGATCTTGCCGACCGCGATATTGTCGCCGGCGCTGAGGCTGTAGCGGACGAAATCCTGGAAAATGACCCCCATGTTGCCGCGTAGCACCTCCAGGTCGTATTCGCGCAGGTCATGGCCATCGAGCAGGATCCGGCCTTCAACCGGATCATAGAGCCGTGCCAGCAGCTTCACCAAGGTGGTCTTGCCGGCGCCGTTTTCACCCACCAAGGCGAGTATTTCGCCGGCGTGCAGCGTGAAGCTCAGATGGCGTACCGCCCATCGCTCCGAGCCGGGATAGCGAAATCCGACATCTTCGAACTCAAAGCCGCGCTCGATCGGGTCTGGAAATCGCCTCGGATTGGGCGGTGACAGGATTTCCGGCTCGACCTCGAAAAATGAAAACAGGTCGTTGAGATAGAGCGCCTGGCCGGCCGTGCTCGAAAAACTCGTCAGCAGGCCTTCCAGAAGGCTGCGCAAGCGCAGGAACGAACCCGCCAGGAAGGTCAGATCGCCGACGGAGAACCTTCCCGTCAGTGTGCTCCACGTGATGTAGGCATAAGCCAGATAATACGCCGCGGTTCCGATCGCGGTGAACAGTCCTCCCCAGCCGGCGCGCCGCAACGCCAGCCGGCGGTTTGCCGCGTAAAAGTCGGTCGCAAGACGAATGTATCGGTCCGTCAGGAAGCCGTTGAGGCCGAAGATCTTCACCTCCTTTGCGGTTTCCACGCTGGCCGCAGTCTGCCGCACATAATCGAGTTCACGGCGCTCCGGAGTGCGGACAAAATCGAGCGAATAGCTTTGCGCGTTGAAGTAGGCCTCGCCGATGAAGGCCGGGACCAGGGCCAGAAGCAGCAGGACGATCAGCCAGGGCGCGTAGAACACCAGACCGGCGGCAAAACTGGCGACCGTCACGACATCCTGCGCCTGGCTGAAGAGCAGTCCCATCAGGGTCATTCTCCCGCTGGTTTGCCGGCGGGCCCGCTCGAGCTGATCCTGAAATTCGGAGTCCTCGAAGTCCTCCAGATCCAGCTTTGCGGCGTGCTCCATCAGTCGTACGCTTGAAGCGTTGGTCACGCGCTCCGAAAGCAGGCCGTCGATCAGCGAGACGACGCGCCCAAGGACGTCCGCCATCACCGCCAGCGCAAGTTCGAAAGATAGCAGCAGGATCAGCCAGCTCAACAGGCCGCTGCCGAGCCATGCCGAAAGCGTTGGCGGCTTGACCGGCGCCTGCACCAGCATCACCACTTGATCGATGATGAGCTTGCCGACATAGAGCGTGACGACCGGCAAGACCGCACGAACCAGCCGCAACGCCAGCGACGCCGCCGTGAGTGCGCGGCTGGTGTGCCAGACCATTGTCAGGAATGGACGCAGATTCCTCAGCGCACCGACACGCTCCTTGAGAGAGGCGCGAGCATTGGAAGTGGGTTGTCTAACGGGGGGCGCCATGATGGTCGCCGCAGGTTCGGATCACCGCAACTTGCCCCGTGCCGCCACCGGCAGCACGTCGATGATTTCATCGCCGCGCACCATCACCACTTCGTCCATCATGTTGACGACGACGCAGACGTGATTGGGCACGATCCGAACGACGTCGCCGACATTGGGCCGCGTGTTGCTGCGGGTGAGATCAAGGAAGCCGTGCTCCTCGGCGAACCGAGCGATCCTGGCCTCGGGGTGTTCCAGGATGAGGCCAAATCCATCCAGCCCACCGCCAGCATCCGACGTCAGCGTCTTCGAGCCGGCGTCCAGAATGCCGCGATCGGGGGCGGCGCGGCTGACCACGGTCGCATAGATGCTCAATGCGCAATCCTCCCAGTCGGCGACCCCGGCCGCGACCTGCATGCGGTCGTTATAGATGTAGGTGCCGGGCCGGTGCTCGGTGGCGCCCCTGAGCTTGCCGAGATTTTTCAGGTTCGGCGAGCCGCCGGTCGAGACCATCGCGGCGTCGAGCCCATGCGCGCGCACACCGGCCAGCGCCTCGTCGTAGAATGTCTGCGCCTCGGTCCAGCCGGTTTCGGTCGGGTAGAGCATGAAGCCGGCAAAGCTCAGCCCCTCCAGGCCAGCGATCTGGCGCGCCAGCGCGACCGCCTCGGTCGGTGTCTCGACGCCGGCGCGCTTGCGTCCGGTATCGCATTCGACCACGACCGCGAGCTTCCGGCCGGAGAGTTTGGCGGCTTGCGGCAGTCCGGCGATCACGGTCGGATTGTCGGCGGCAACCGTCATGCCGGCCTTGGCCTGCAGCGCGGCCAGCCTTGCCATCTTCTCCTCGCCGATCAGATTGTAGCTGATCAGGATGTCGTCGATGCCGGCATCGGCCATTACCTCGGCCTCGCCGAGCTTCTGGCAGGTGATGCCCTTGGCGCCGGCCGCGATCTGCATCTTGGCAAGCAGCGGGCTCTTGTGGGTCTTGATATGCGGCCGGTTGGCGACGCCTACCGCCTCGCACGCCGCCTGGATTCGCGCGATGTTGCGCTCGACCTTGTCCATGTCGATGACCGCGGCAGGTGTGCCGTACTCGCGGGCGATTTTGGCGGCAAGTGGTGTTGTCATATGGCGACTCCAGTTCGGCCTCATCCTTGTCATCGCGAGCCCACCGGTCGCCGCGAAGCGCCGCCCGATGATAAACTCCGCGAAGCAATCCATCTATCCAAGGAAGAATGGATTGCTTCGTCGTTGGAGCCTGTCGTCGGGCTCGCCGAAGGCGAGACCCGTTGGCTCCAAGCAATGACGGCAAAAAATTGGCTTACGGCTTAAGCCTGTTCAATCTCTTCGCGCAGCACTTCGAGCTCCAGCCAGCGGTCTTCGGCGGTGGCGAGCTCAGCCTGCGCCCTGGCGATAGCGGCGGACGCCGCATCGAACTTCTTGCGATCCTTCTGGTAGAGGTTGGGATCGTCAAGCCATCGTTGCTGTTTGGCGATCTCGGCCTGCAATTTGGCGATCGTCTTCGGCAAGGTTTCCAGCGCGTGCTTTTCGTTGAAGTTCAGTCGTCGTTTTGATGTTGCAGAGGGTGCGGCTCCTGGCGTCGAGCCCTTCGGCTCTCTTTTGTTTTCGGCTGCGAGAGCCTTTGCCGCGTCGCGCTTCAAATCCGCGCCGCGCTGTGCCAGCATGTCCGTATAGCCGCCGGCATATTCGATCCATTGGCCGTTGCCCTCGGGCGCGATCACCGAGGTCACCACCCGATCAAGGAAGTCGCGGTCATGGCTGATCAGGATCACCGTGCCCTCGTAGTCGCCGAGCATGTCTTCCAGCACATCGAGGGTTTCGAGATCGAGATCGTTGGTCGGCTCGTCCAGCACCAAGAGGTTCGACGGCTTTGCCAGCGCGCGCGCCAGCATCAGCCGGCCGCGCTCGCCGCCCGACAGCACTTCCAGAGGCGTGCGCATCTGCTCCTGCGCGAACAGGAAATCCTTCATGTAGCTGACGACATGCTTCGGCTTGCCTCCGACCATGACGTGATCGCCGCGGCCGCCGGTCAGAGCCTCGGCCAAGGTCGATTTCGGATCGAGGCTTTCGCGATGCTGGTCCAGTGTCGCCATCTCCAGATTGGCGCCGAGCCGGATCATGCCGCTGTCAGGCGCCTCGGCCCCGGTCAACAGATTGACCAGCGTGGTCTTGCCGGCGCCATTCGGGCCGACGATGCCGATGCGGTCGCCGCGCTGGACGCGGATCGAGAAGCCATCGACGATGCTGCGCTCGCCATAGGCCTTGCAGACGTTTTTGGCCTCGATCACCAGCCGGCCGGATTTGTCGGCTTCTGCCGCGGCGAGGTTGGCCGTCCCGGCCGCGCCGCGATAGTTGCGCCGCTGGTCGCGCAGCGCATGCAGATTGCCCAGCCGCTTGACGTTGCGCTTGCGCCGGCCGGAGACGCCGTAGCGCAGCCAGTGCTCCTCGTTGACGATTTTGCGATCGAGCTTGTGCTGCTCGCGTTCTTCCTCCGCCAGCACCTCGTCGCGCCAGCCCTCGAACGCGGCGAAGCCGCGGTCGATCTGCTTGATCTGGCCGCGGTCGAGCCAAGCCGTCGCGCGCGACAGATTGGTGAGGAAGCGCCGGTCATGGCTGATCAGCACCAGCGCGCTGCGGCGGCCGTTGAGCTCACTCTCCAGCCATTCGAGGGTCGGCAGATCGAGATGGTTGGTCGGCTCGTCCAAGAGCAGGATGTCGGGCGAGGGCGCCAGCACCCGCGCCAGCGCCGTGCGGCGCGCCTCGCCGCCGGAGAGATGGGCCGGATCCTCATCGCCGTGCAGGCCAAGCTGCTCCAGCAGCGCGCGCGCCGGATGCTGGTCGTCACCGGGACCCAAGCCCGCCTCGACATAGGCCAGCGTGGTGGCGTGGCCGGAAAAATCCGGCTCCTGCGGCAGATAGCGGATGGTGGCGCCGGGCTGCACGAAGCGGCTGCCACGATCGGGTTCGACCAGGCCGGCCATGATCTTCAACAGCGTCGATTTGCCCGAGCCATTACGGCCGATCAGGCAGACGCGCTCGGATTGTGAGACCGACAGTTCGACGCCCGACAACAGCGGTGTGCCGCCAAAGGTCAGCGCGATGTCCTTCAACTGGATCAGCGGCGGCGCCATGCTGTCAGCTCTGGCTCGGCACGCGCTGTTCCGCGCGGCGGCGGTCGATGCGGCGGATGGTCTGGTCAAGCGTCGCCAGGAACGCCGAGCGGTCGCGCGCGGCGAAGGATTTCGGACCGCCGGTCACCTCGCCGGAGGAGCGCAGATCAGTCATGAGATTACGCACCGCGAGAGTCATGCCGATCGATTGCTCCGAGAACGGCTTGCCATTCGGCGCGATCACCTCGGCGCCTGCTTTGACGCAGCGGCTGGCAAGTGGAATATCCGCCGTGATGACGATGTCGCCGGGGCCGGCGCGCTCCGCGATCCAGTCATCGGCGGCGTCCATGGCGGAGCCCGCGGCGACGCGCTCGATCAGCGGGTCCTGCGGCACGCGGATGAACTGCCCGGCGACCACGCTGACCGGCAGCCCATGGCGGACAGCGACGCGATATATCTCGTCCTTGACCGGGCAGGCGTCGGCATCGACGTAAATGCGGATGGTATTTTGGGTTGATGTCATCGGGTCTCGGTGGCTCGAACGGTAGCCAGCATGTACGCCATCATATGCAGAAATGCGAGGGTAACACGGCTTGCCACGGCGGTTCCTTTGCGTACGATTGCGCGGAAAGACATGAAAAATGCAGGAAATGAAGGACAGCACGTATGAGCAGCCGGCTCGAAGCCTACCGCGTCTCGGCCTACAACACCTCAAAACAGTCCGAGAACAAGATCCACGACGACACGGTGGCGCGAAAATATGGTTTTTCGGGCGGTCTGGTGCCGGGCGTCGACGTCATGGCCTACATGCTGCACATGCCGGTTGCGCGATGGGGTCGCGCCTTCCTGGAACGAGGCCTGATCGAGGCGCGCTTCGTCAAGCCGGTCTATGACGGCGAGGTCGCCGAGGTGGCGGCCGACGAGGCCCAGGGCGTGCTGACGATCGAGGTCACAAGCCACGGCGAATCGTGCGCTACCGGGAGCGCGTCGCTGCCGGCGTCGGCGCCGGCAGTTGCGCTGGGCGATTTCAGCGCGG
>NZ_JBAURI010000084.1:0-7247 GCF_049581145.1 Bradyrhizobium sp. | reverse complement strand
CCGCCATGCGTCTCGAGCCGTTCGATGCTGCCGCGCAACGTCGCAAGCGCGGTCGTGCGTGCGCTTTTCATGCGCCGCTTCCCTTGGTGATGGATGGCTGCCTGGTTCTTCAGAGAACCAATGGCTGGCCCAATTGTTCATGATATGTTCTAATATAATGCTAACAGGGCCCGAGGAGTCAATCCGTATTGGCACGTCAGGCGATTTCACCAACGAATCAAAGGGATTCAAAGAATGGACCTGCAGCGCAAGCTGGCCATCCTGGCGGATGCAGCCAAATACGATGCCTCCTGTGCCTCCAGCGGTACCGAGCAACGGGACTCCCGCGACGGCAGGGGCATGGGCTCGACCGCACCCGGCATGGGCATCTGCCATTCCTATGCGCCGGACGGCCGCTGCATCTCGCTGCTGAAAATCCTTTTGACCAACGCCTGCAATTACGACTGCCTCTATTGCGTCAACCGCGCCTCCTCGAATGTGCCGCGCGCGCGCTTTTCGATCGACGAAGTGGTGAAGCTGACGCTCGATTTCTATCGCCGCAACTACATCGAGGGCCTGTTTCTCTCCTCCGGCATCATCCGCAGCGCCGATTACACGATGGAGCAGGTGGTGGGCGTCGCGCGCAAGCTGCGCGAGGAGCATCATTTCCGCGGCTACATCCATCTGAAGACCATTCCGGAAGCCGACGACGGTCTGATCGCGGAAGCCGGCAAATATGCCGATCGCCTCAGCATCAATATCGAAGTTCCGGAGGAAGCAAGCCTCGCCAGATTGGCGCCGGAAAAGGACGTGCGTGCGATCCGCCGCACCATGGGCCGGCTGCGGCAGAAACTCGATGACGCGCAGGAGCAGGCCAAGGACGCGGCCAAAACGGCCGGCAGGACAAAGCCGCAGCGCTTCGCGCCGGCGGGCCAGAGCACGCAGATGATCATCGGCGCGGACAGCGCCAGCGACCGCACCATTCTTGATACCAGCGCCAATCTCTATGGCGCCTACAGACTGAAGCGGGTCTATTACTCGGCGTTCAGCCCGATCCCCGATTCAAGCCGCGCACTGCCGCCGCGCGCGCCGCCTTTGCTGCGCGAGCACCGGCTCTACCAGGCCGACTGGCTGATGCGGTTCTACGGGTTTGAAGCCTCCGAAATCGTCGACGAAGCCAGGGGCATGCTCGCGCTCGATATCGATCCGAAGCTCGCCTGGGCGCTGCGCCATCGCGACCGTTTCCCGCTCGACGTCAACCGTGCAAGCCGCGAGGATCTGCTGCGCGTGCCCGGCTTCGGCGCGAAGGCAGTCGATCGCATCATCGCCACCCGCCGGATGACGTCCCTTCGCGTAACAGACATGGCGCGTCTTCACATTGCCAGGAACAAGGCGCTGCCCTTCATCGTTCTCAGTGATCACCGTCCTTCGCCGCATCTGTTGGACGACGCCCGGCTGGCGGAGCGGTTCAAGCCGAAAGCGGCGCAACTCGGATTTGGGTTTTGATGCATCTCATCACGCTCGACAACGAAACCGATTTCGAAGGCTGGCGGAAGGCCGCGCGTACATTGGCCCTGCACGATATCCGCCCGGTCGATGTGAGGTGGGTCGTGGGAGGCCATGAGCCAGACCTGTTCGCATCGGAAGACACCGTTCTGCCGCTGGACGCGCCGCAAGCGACCTTCAACGTCCCTGCGAAATTCGTCGAGTTGGCGCAGGTGGCCATCCTGCACCGCGACCCCCAACGGTTTGCGATCCTGTATCGCCTGCTGTGGCGGCTGCGGGCCAACCACGATCTGCTCGAGATCGCGACCGATCCTGACGTCGCCGAGGTGACCGCGATGGCGAAGGCCGTGCGTCGCGACGAGCACAAGATGCACGCCTTCGTGCGTTTCCGGGAGGTCGGCCGCGAGCGGGACTCGCACTACGTCGCCTGGTTCGAGCCGGAACATCACATCGTCGAGCTGGCCGCACCGTTTTTCGCACATCGCTTTGCCGACATGCCCTGGTCGATCCTCACGCCGGAGATCTGCGCGCATTGGGACGGCCATGCCGTCTCCTTTACGCCCGGCGTCGGCAAGGCGCTGGCGCCGACGGAGGACCGGCTGGAGGACACCTGGCGCAGCTATTACGCCAGCATCTTCAATCCGGCACGGCTGAAGGTGAAGGCGATGGAAAAGGAAATGCCGAAGAAATATTGGCGCAACCTGCCGGAGGCCTCGATGATCAGGCCCTTGATCGCCGAGGCGGCGCGCACGACCGGCGCCATGATCGCAAAGGCACCGACCGAGCCGCACAAACCGCAGAAACGTTTGGAGTCATCGATGACACACAAATCCGCCGCTGCAGACGACATCGCAACGCTGCGCGAGGAAGCAGCCCACTGCCGCGCCTGTCCACTGTGGAAGGACGCGACCCAGACCGTGTTCGGCGAAGGCCCCAAACACGCGCAAGTGCTGCTGGTCGGCGAACAGCCCGGCGACAAGGAAGACCTGGCGGGCAAGCCGTTCGTCGGGCCGGCCGGACAAATGCTCGACCGCGCGCTACAGGAAGCCGGTATCGACCGCAGCAAGGTCTATGTGACCAACGCGGTCAAGCATTTCAAATTCGTGCCCCGCGGCAAGATCCGGCTGCACCAGAAGCCGACCACGCCGGAGATCAAGGCCTGCCGCCCCTGGTACGAGCGGGAACTGGCCGCGATCAAGCCCGATCTGGTGGTGGCGCTGGGGGCGACCGCCGCGCAATGCGTATTCGGCAAGATCACGCCGATCAACAAGAACCGCGGACATCTCGTCGATCTCGACGAAGGCAAGGCGCTGGTGACGGTGCATCCCTCGTATCTGCTGCGGCTGCCCGATGCCGATGCCAAGGCCCGGGAATACCAGCGCTTTGTCGAGGACCTGAAGATCGCCGCCGATTTCCTCAGGAAATCAAGGCGCGCCGCCTAAGTCTCCCCAGCGAATATCGTACCGCAACGGTATCTCTTGAGGAGGTGGGCAATAGCCACGTCCTTACCGTCCTATTTCACCGCACTGTCACATGGATCGAGCAAAATCGGAGGGCCTTGGGGAGGAGATATTCCGATGAGTGATATGGCGTTACCCGGTTCGATCGAGCCCGCCCTCAAAAAGGGTCCTGACCTCGATCACGGCTTTCATCCGCTGACCGGGATCATTTATTTGGGCGTCGTCGCAGCCGCGCTGCTGTTCGTCGCCTACAGCATCTATTCCGACATCGACGCCACCGGCACGCGGGTCACCACCTATCTGCCGTACATCCTGCTGTTCGTCGCGCTTTTGATCGCGCTCGGCTTCGAGTTCGTCAACGGCTTCCACGATACCGCCAACGCGGTGGCGACCGTGATCTATACCCGCTCGCTGCCAGCCCAGATCGCCGTGGTCTGGTCGGGCATGTTCAACCTGTTCGGCGTCCTGTTGTCGACCGGCGCGGTCGCCTTCGGCATCGTCTCGCTGCTCCCGGTCGAACTGATCCTGCAGGTCGGCAGCAGCGCCGGCTTCGCCATGGTGTTTGCGCTGCTGATTGCCGCGATCATCTGGAACTTCGGCACCTGGTATTTGGGCCTGCCGGCCTCGAGTTCGCATACCCTGATCGGATCGATCATGGGCGTCGGCATCACCAACGCGCTGATGCGCGGCCGCGACGGCACCTCCGGCGTCGACTGGTCGCAGGCGGCCAATATCGCCAAGGCGCTGCTGCTGTCGCCACTGTTCGGCTTCGTGCTGGCGGCGATCCTGCTCTATGTTCTCAAGGCCGTGCTGGCTCGCGTCACGCCGGCATTGTTCGGCGAGCCGGTCGGCGACCAGCCGCCGCCCTGGTGGATTAGGGGTATCCTGATCCTCACCTGCACTCTGGTCAGCTTCTTTCACGGCTCCAATGACGGGCAGAAGGGCATGGGCCTCATCATGCTCATCCTGATCGGTACGGTGCCGACCGCCTATGCACTGAACCGCGCGCTGCCGGAGAGCCAGATCCAGGCGTTCATCCAGAACTCGGAAGCCGCAAGCAAGATCATCGACAGCAAGGCCGCCGGCTACAACGTGCTCGGCAATCCGCGTCCCGCCGTGACCCATTATGTCGCGGAGCACCAGATCGACGGCGGCACCTACCCATCTCTGGCCGTCCTGGTGCGCGACATCGCCAACCAGGTCACCACCTATGGATCACTGGCGAAATTCCCCGCCGACGCGATCGGCAATACCCGCAACGACATGTACCTCGCGTCCGAGGCGCTTCGTTTCCTGATGAAGGACAAGGAAGCCGAACTGAACAGCGCCGAAGTCGCGACGCTGAACAGCTACAAAGGCTCACTCGACAGCGCGACGAAATTCATTCCGACCTGGGTGAAGATCGCCGTCGCCATTGCGCTCGGGCTTGGCACCATGGTCGGCTGGAAGCGGATCGTCGTGACCGTCGGGGAAAAGATCGGCAAAACCCATCTGACCTACGCGCAGGGTGCCTGCGCGGAGATCACCGCGGCGGCGACGATTGCGGCCGCCGACGGCTACGGCCTGCCGGTCTCAACCACGCACGTGCTGTCCTCCGGAATCGCCGGCACCATGGCGGCCAACGGATCGGGACTGCAATGGTCGACGATCCGCAATATCGCCCTGGCATGGGTGCTGACCCTGCCGGCGGCGATGTTGATCTCCGGCATCCTCTATTTCGTGTTCGCCCACATCTTCTAACTGCTGCGGCGCCGGCCGCAGCAAGACACACAAAAGCCCGCGCAAATCGCTGCGCGGGCTTTCCTTTGGTCGAAGCGAAGCGCGGTTATTCCGCGAGCGTGTTTTCGACCAGTTTGATCCAGTACGAGGTGCCGTAGACGATCGCCTCGTCGTTGAAATTATAGGCGGGATGATGCAGCCCGGCGCTGTCGCCGTTGCCGCAGAAGATGAACGCGCCGGGACGCGCCTCCAGCATGTAGGAGAAATCCTCCGCGCCCATCAGCGGCGCGGTCTCGTGCACATTGGCCTCGCCGGCAACGTCCTTGGCGATCCGAATCGCCAGATCGGTCTGCGCGGCATGGTTGACGGTGACCGGATAGCCGCGCTCGTAGACCAGGTCGATCCTGGTGCCGGTGACCTGCGCCACGCCCGCGACCACCTCGCGCACCCGCTTCTCGACCAGCTCCCGCACCTCCGGCGTCAGCGTCCGCACCGTGCCGCGCAGCTCCGCGGTTTGCGGAATCACGTTGCGGGCGTTGCCGGCGTGAAATTCGCACATCGAAATGACCGCCGATTCCAGGGGATCGACGTTGCGGGAGACGATCTGCTGCAGGGCCATGACCAACTGCGCGCCGGCCATCACGGTATCGATGCATTTGTGCGGCCGCGCCGCATGCCCGCCATGGCCCTCGATCCGGATATCGATGGCATCGGTGGCGGCCATGATCGGACCCGGGCGGATCGCAAAGGAGCCGACCGGAATGCCCGGACCGTTGTGCATGCCGTAGACCTGCTCGATGCCGAAACGATCCATCAGGCCGTCCCTGATCATGGCTGCTGCACCCGCGCCACCCTCTTCCGCCGGCTGGAAGATCACCACGGCATCGCCGGCGAAATTCCGCGTCTCGGCCAGGTAGCGCGCTGCCCCGAGCAGCATCGCGGTGTGGCCGTCATGGCCGCAGGCGTGCATCTTGCCGGGCGTCCTGGAAGCGTAGGGCAGATCGGTCGCCTCTTCGATCGGCAGCGCGTCCATGTCGGCGCGCAGCCCGATCACCTTGATGTCACCCGCGCCAGCGGGCTTCTTGCCCTTGATGACGCCGACCACGCCGGTCTTGCCTAGGCCGGTCGCGACCTCGTCGCAGCCGAACTCCCGCAACCGGTCGGCCACGAAGGCCGCGGTCCGGTGCACGTCATAGAGCAGTTCCGGATGGGCATGGATATCCCGGCGCCAGGCCTGGATATCGGGTTGCAGATCGGCGACACGGTTGAGGATAGGCATCAGAAATCTCGATTTTTGCTGCTTTGGCTGGGTTGACCGTCTTTAGCATGCAAAACCCGGTCCGCCCAAGAATTGGCAGAACTGGCGGAGCCAACCCGAAGAGCCAGCTTGAGAACTCGCCGAATTGGCCCAAAAGCCCGCGCTCGGGCCAATCGTCAACAATTCAAAGAAAACCATGGATGCCCGACCCAAAGCCGGGCAAGACGAGAGCACGGAAGACGCCGGGAATTCAGGGATGCCGAAGCGGCTTGAGGGTGATTTCGACTATATCGTGATCGGCGCCGGCACCGCCGGCTGCATCGTCGCCAACCGGCTGTCGGCCAACCCCAAAAACCGGGTGCTGATCCTGGAGGCCGGCGGCAACGACAACTGGATCTGGTTTCACATCCCGGTCGGCTATCTGTTTGCGATCGGCAACCCGCGCTCGGACTGGATGTTTCGCACCGAAGCGGAGCCGGGCCTCAACGGCCGGTCGCTGGCCTATCCGCGCGGCAAGGTGATCGGCGGCTGCTCGGCCATCAACGCGATGATCTCGATGCGCGGACAGGCGGCCGACTACGATCACTGGCGCCAGCTCGGCCTTGCCGGCTGGGGCTATGACGACGTGCTGCCGGCCTTCCGGCGGCTGGAGGATCATTTCCTCGGCGCCAGCGAGCATCACGGCATGGGCGGCGGCTGGCGGGTCGAGGCGCCGCGGCTGTCCTGGACCATCCTGGATGCCGTCGGCGAGGCCGCCGAAGAAATGGGGATCCGGAAAACGTCCGACTTCAACACCGGCGACAATGAAGGCGTCGGCTATTTTCATGTCAACCAGAAGCGCGGGCGACGCTGGTCGAGCGCCCGCGGCTTCCTCAAGCCCGCCCTGTCGCGCCGCAATCTGCGGCTTGAAACCCATGTGCTGGTCGATCGGCTCATCGTCGAGAATGGCCGTGCCACGGGCGTCCGCTACAGCCAGGGCGGCGAGATGGTCGAGGCCCGCGCCAAGGGCGAAATCGTGTTGTGCGCGGGATCGATCGGGTCGGTCCAGGTGCTGCATCGCTCCGGTATCGGGCCCGCCGAGTGGCTCACCCCGCTCGGCATCGACGTCGTGCGCGACCGGCCGGGTGTCGGGCGCAATCTGCAGGATCATCTGCAGCAGCGCGCGATCTACAAGGTCCAGGGCGTTCGCACCCTCAATGAGACCTATTATTCCCTGATGCGGCGCGGGTGGATGGGACTCGATTATGCGCTGCGCCGCCGCGGGCCGCTGACCATGGCGCCGTCACAGCTTGGCATCTTCACCCGCTCTGATCGCAACCGTGACC
>NZ_JBAURI010000083.1:0-3782 GCF_049581145.1 Bradyrhizobium sp. | reverse complement strand
CGCCGGCGCCGACCAGCCACGGGTTGATATCGGCCCGCCCCGAGACGGCGATCGCGTTGTTGACGGTGGCCGTGTAGTTCGGCTCCAGGAATATCTTCTTCAGGTCGACGTTGAGACCCCAATGGCGGTCGAGCATGTAGTCGAAGCCTATCTGCGCCACCGCGCCAAAACTGTTGTTGATGCTGAGCCCGGTCACGGCAAGGCCGTTCAAGGGGGTGTTCGCCGCGGACTGGTCGAAGAACACGGTGTAGTTGACGCCGCCACCGATATAGGGCTGGAACGCGCCGAAATTGGTGAAGTGATATTGCAGCGTCAAGGTCGGCGGCAACAGCCAAGCCTTTCCGATGTCGAGGCCCGCAAGCGTACCGGTGCCGCTGATCGAATGCCGGGTCACGCCGAGGATCAGTTCGGCCGCGATGTTCCTGGTGAAGAAGTAGCTGATGTCGAGTTCGGGGACCACCGAATCGCCGATCGAGAGCCCCGAGTTCGGCGACGACAGAGCCGGCACGCCCGTCACGTTGACCGAGCTGCCCGATGCGTCCGGCAACACGCCGAGCGCGCGAACCCGGATCATCCAGGGATTCCAGACGTCCACCGGCGGCGGCGCCTTGTAGACCGGGGCCGCCGACAGATCGGCGGCCTGCGCAGTTGCTACGGCTCCAGAGAACGCCGCCGCCAGGACCAATAGCGACGACGCATTCAGCAGTATCTTCTTCATCAAAAGGTTCCCTTGCCCAATCGGTCGGCGCGAACATGCGCGCGATAGCCTCGTGACAAATTGGAACCGGGCGGAGATATGATCTCGATCAAACCGTGGCGATCCCGCGCGTGACGCCAGGCAATCGTTGTATTTGCGCCACATACTGGCCGCAACTGGATACCGCGCACAGCAATGAATACCGGTGCGGGCGACTTGCAATCTTGCGATCGAGGCAAATTGCGCGCGTACGGACTCTGCGAATCGAAGGATCTGATCGCGGAACGCAGACGCCCGAAGTTACGGACGCTACGGGTGGTCCGGATGATCGAGCATGTATTGGCCGAGATCGCGCTGCTGGCGGTCGGTGCGCGCGTTGGCGTTGGCGTGCTGAACGTCGCGATCCTTGCGGCAGGCGATATAAGCCGGCGATCCGACCGCGACATTGTTGGCGCGGCAGTACGCGTCGTCGTCGACACTTGAATCGAGCATCGGCGGCTGACCCCGCTCGAGGCAGCCCGCAAGCAGCGGTGCAACGAGCAAGAGAGCGATCAAGGGTCGCGCGGATTTACGTCGCATGCTCGATCCATTCGTCCAATGAACTGATTGCCTGGCAACCGCACAGACTTGATCGGAGATGACCCGGCAATCCATCGAAAAGATGGCGTTTGCGCAGGTCAAGCGCGCCAAAGCCAGGTTCGCTCGTCATTCCGGGGCGTCACCAGGTCGCGCGCATACGGGCCCGATGACGAGCCCTGCGATCCTCGGATGTGCAATTGCACATCTGCGAATCTCGAGATTGCGGGTGGGCGCCCGGTGCACCGTCGGAATGACGATCAAAAATCACACCCTGCCCTTCAGCGCGGCGCCGATTTCGTCCAGCACCTTGGGATCCTCGATGGTCGCCGGCATCGACCATTGGTCGCCGTCGGCGATCTTCTTGATGGTGCCGCGCAGGATCTTGCCCGAGCGCGTCTTGGGCAGGCGGCCGACGGTGATCGCGAGCTTGAACGCAGCGACGGGACCGAGCTTCTCCCGCACCAGCGCCACGATCTCCTTCTCGATCTGCACCGGGCTGCGCGTCACGCCGGTTTTCAGCACCAGGAAGCCGCAGGGCACCTCGCCCTTGATCGCGTCCTTGATGCCGAGCACGGCGCATTCGGCGACATCCGGATGCGACGCCAGGATCTCCTCCATGCCGCCGGTGGAGAGCCGGTGGCCGGCGACATTGATGATGTCGTCGGTGCGGCCCATGACGAAGATATAGCCGTCCTCGTCCTTGAAGCCTGCGTCCGACGTCTTGTAGTAGCCGGGAAACTCGCTGAAATACGACTCGCGGCAGCGCTCGTCCTGCTCCCACAAGGTCGGCAGGCAGCCAGGCGGCAGCGGCAGCTTGATCACGATCGAGCCCATGGTGTTGGCCTTGACCTGCCTGGCCGCTTCGTCGACCACGTCGACCTGATAGCCCGGCATCGGCACGGTCGGCGAGCCATGCTTGACAGGCAGCTGGCCTAGCCCCACCGGATTGCCGGCGATGCACCACCCGGTCTCGGTCTGCCACCAGTGGTCGATCACCGGCACCTGCAATTGCTGCTCGGCCCATTCCACCGTCGGCGGATCGGCGCGTTCGCCGGCGAGGAACAGCGTGCGGAATTTTGAAAGATCGTATTTGCGGATGAATGTGCCGTCCGGGTCTTCCTTGCGGATGGCGCGGAAGGCAGTCGGCGCGGTGAACAGCGCCACCGCTTTGTGTTCGGCGATCACGCGCCAGAACGCGCCGGCGTCGGGCGTGCCGATCGGCTTGCCCTCGTACATGATCGAGGTCGCACCATGGATCAGCGGGCCGTAGATGATGTAGCTGTGGCCGACCACCCAGCCGATATCGGAGCCGCACCACCACACCTCGCCGGGGTTGATGCCATAGAGGTTGAACATCGACCATTTCAGCGCGACCAGATGCCCGCCATTGTCGCGCACCACGCCCTTGGGCTTGCCTGTGGTGCCCGAAGTATAGAGGATATAGAGCGGATCGGTCGCGAGCACCGGCACGCACGGGGCGGTCTTGCCGGCATCGAGCGCGGCCTGGCGCAAAACCGCCCAGTCGTGATCGCGCCCGGCGATGAGATCGCAGGTCTGCTGCGGCCGCTGCAGGATGATGCAGGCCAACGGCTTGGCGCTGGAAAGCGCGATCGCCTCGTCCAGCAGCGGCTTGTACTGCACGATGCGGCCGGGCTCGAGTCCACAGCTCGCCGACAGGATCAACTTCGGCGTGGCGTCGTCGATGCGGGTCGCAAGCTCCTTCGCGGCGAAGCCGCCGAACACCACGCTGTGCACCGCGCCGACCCGCGCGCAGGCGAGCATCGCAACCATGGCTTCAGGCACCATCGGCATATAGAGGATGACGCGATCGCCCTTCGTGACGCCGAAATCGGCCATGACGGCAGCGAGCGTCTGCACCTCCTTCAGCATCTCGGCATAGGTGAATTTTGAAATGCTGTTGGCGAGCGGCGAATCGTGGATCAGCGCGAGCTGATCGGCACGGCCCGCGGCGACGTGGCGGTCAAGCGCGTTGTAGCATGTGTTGACCACGGCGCCCGCGAACCAGCGGCCATAGAGTCCGATCGACGGATCGAAGACCTTCCTGGCCGGCTCGATCCAGTCGATCTCGCGCGCGGCCTCACCCCAAAACCCCTCGGGATCGCGCAGCGAGCGGGCATGGACCTCGTGATACCGGCTGTTTCCCTGGACGTTCATGCGCGGCCTCCACCTATCGATTTTCCTCACGTGACCAGCCGAGAGTGGGCCGGCCATGATCCGGATCAATTCCGATCAGATTTTTGCAGCATTTTCACGCATGGCGGTATCATTGCAAGGCCCGAGCACCTTGCCGGATCGGCTTACTTCGGATCGACCGCCAAGGGCTTGATTGCGAAGGGCTTGATTGCCAAGGGCTTGATTGCCAGGAGATCGCCGAGCCGGTCTTTCATGGCCTGGCGCAGATCATAGCCCGGCTGGCCGAAAGCGGCGTTGCGCCGCGCCAGGAAAGCGTCCTGCTCGCGCTGCAGCGCGCGTCCGGCGTCCGGAC
>NZ_JBAURI010000082.1:0-7504 GCF_049581145.1 Bradyrhizobium sp. | reverse complement strand
TTGCGGTACTTCACTCTGGGGCTAGATTTTGATTTAACGACGTTTGACCTTTATGCTGAAATTGGTGCCTCAGATCGGATCGTTTGTGCGGTCATAGAAGGTCTTGAACGGTCCCTACAGGAATACGGCTTGAAATCCGGCGAAACACACGTTCTTCTTACCGATAAATTGCGACCTGCGTTAATGAAGAACCCCGAACAAATCGATGTTATTCAAAAACGCCTGAGAAAAACTGCCGAGGACATTGAACTTAGTCGGGGAGATACCGCAAAAAAGCAACAACTCCTGGATGTGGCGGATAGGGTTCGAGGGGAAGTAGCCGAGAGAGCAAATCTATCCGATACTAGAGAATCGTCGATCGAAGCTGACCGGATTGCGAACGTCGTGCAAAACTGGCTGGTTGCAACAATGCTACTCGGAGCCGGCGCCGAGCATCTGTCAGCAGAAATGAAGCAGATGCTCGCGAGCTTGCTAGTCCAAGTCTCTTCATTGATTGCGCATCGCACGACGGAAGCAATATTGAAAGTCGACTTCTCATTGATAAAGGCGCATTTCCAGGCAGATCCTGAGGTTATGGAAGCACTCAAAGACGTGAGCGAGCCTAACGACGAGGTGGCAATTGAGCGCCTACTCGGCGGTTTAGTCGATGTTTTGCAGTATTCTCTCTACGCTGCTGGCTTTCGCAGGGTATTGGGTCAATTATGCGAAGGTGCCCGCCAGAGGGTTCTGGCAACAAGTGTCGAGAAGGCCGTTGTGTCAGGGCCTATCGAACTACTCATTCATTCAGCTTGGCTCGCCGATATCGAAAGTAAGCGCGGGAGAGACCTTCTCGTAAGAACAATCAAGGACCTTCCGGCGACACCCTTTTTACGCACCTGCTTAGCAGCACACTTCCTGGAAAGGGTATACTGGAATCACTGGCGAAAGGAAGATCGGATAGTCCTTCTCAACGCCGCAGAAGAGTGTCTAAAGGGCGTCGGCCTAAACCTGAATAAGGGTGAACTCAAGAGATACATCGAGAACAGCATTGAAACGAAAAAGGGGCAAGATAGCTAGAGCGCGATAATACTCGCTCTACGTTGCCATTGTAGTACGGCACGAACCAATTGGTTGTGGGCCTCTGCCTCTTCAATCGGAAGCCATCGACGGTCCTCTAAAATGGCCAGGTGCGCATTCCGGCGAAGGCGACCATGGATTCCGACGCATGGCGACCAGTTGATCCGGTCGATGACGACCAGGGCGGCGCATGAGCTGGATGGCGCCGTTGGATGCAGATTTTGATTTCAGTATTTGCGGTTTCGGTCAAGCTTCAGGTGGAGCACTTTGTACGGTTTGCCGTCGCGCATCAGCCTACCCAAGGGCGGTCGAAGGCGGCGTAGTAGGTAGGGCGGGCGTTTCTATCCCCGGCAGGTTCGGTGGTGATTCTGGCTGGCCCGGAAGGCCGCCCACGCATCAGCGGCAACGCCGGTATTGCCGGCGGCGCGGGACCATTCAGCCCGTTCTCGCTCACTGAGTCTGTTCCACCAGATCATGCCGATTTCGTCGTCGGCTGTTGCCCCGTTGTCGTGGTCGGGTAGCCCGTGCGCGGCCCGGAGTGACCGCCACGAGTCAGACGCAGCGCCGCGCGCGGGCGGGCGGTTGGTGACGGGGGTCATTTTTTGACCGCCTTGGTCGGCTTTGTGGCCGCTGCATCCGCCATTTCGACGACCGGACCCACAGTGTCGGACTTGGCCGTTTTTGGATCGCGCATCGAGGGACCATCGAGCGCGAGGCGGTAGGCGTTGTGCACGAGGCGATCAAGGATCGCGTCAGCGAAGGTTGGCTCGTCGATGACGTCATGCCATGCCTCGACTGGCAGCTGGCTGGTGATCAGCGTCGATCCCGCGCCATAGCGGTCTTCGACGATCTCCATCAGATCGCGGCGCTGGTTCGGATTGAGACGATCCGGCCCCCAGTCGTCGAGGATCAGCAGGTCGGCCTTCGTGAGCATGCGGAACAGGCGTGCGAAGCGGCCGTCACCGTGCGCCAGTTCGAGATCGGCGAACAAGCGTGGCACGCGCGCGTAATGCACGGTGTAGCCGTCACGGCAGGCTTTCTGTGCCAGCGCGCAACTAAGCCATGACTTGCCGACGCCGCACGGGCCGGTGACGAGCAGATTGCGATGCTCGGTGATCCAGCGGCCGGCGGCCAATTGCTGGAACAGAGCCTTGTCGAGCCGGCGTGGCGTGCGGTAGTCGACATCCTCGATCGAGGCCTGGCCGTGACGCAGCTTCGCATGGCGGAGCCGGCTTTTGAACCGCTGCGTGCCGCGGTGCGCCGCTTCGCGATCGAGCATCAGCGCCAGCCATTCGGCAGGGCCAAGGTCCTTTGCCTGGTCCTGTGTTTGCAACTCGATAAAGGCGTCCGCCATGCCGTCGAGCCTGAGGGCCCGAAGCTGATCGATGGTTGGATGGGTCAGCATTTTGTCTTCTCCTCAGTTGAAGTAGCGGGGGCCACGGATGTTGGGATGAACTATCGCAGGCCCGTCCGTGGCGGTGGCGGCCCTTTGGCGATCCAGATTGTTCTTCAAGATGGACGTCACCGACGTGTAGGAGCGCGCGCCGATATCGAGGGCGCGACCGCAAGCGGCTTCGAGCCGTTCATGGCCGAAGCTGGTCGCGTGCCGCAGGATGCCGATCGTGGCGCGGAAGCCTTGCTCCGGATGCGTTCGTTCGCGCAGGATGATCTCGATCAACGCCGACGTCTTCGGCCCGATCTCGTTCGCTCGTCGGTGGATACGTTCCAGTGTCCAGTCGGCATAGCGCCGGTGGCTCGACGGCATATGTTCGCTTACGGTCGTGTGGCGCCGGTTGGACGACGAGCGTACATGGACGGCGACGCGATGGCCTTGATGGAAAAGCTCGATGGTCCGCGCGGTGACCCGCGCCCACAGCGTCTCACGCAGCAGCGCATGCGGTACCGAGTAGTAGTGCTTCTCGACCTCGACGTGATAATCGAGGCCGGCCTTGCACTGCTTCCATTCGGCGTAGACGTAAGGCGCTGTTGGGAGCGGCTTCAAGGCCGATCGGTCTGTTGCGTCGAACAAGGTGCGTCGGCTCGCGCCCAGATGCCGCGAGACTCGGTCGTTGAGTGTTACGAGGCACTCCCGGATCGCCGCGTTCAGCTCCGGCAGCGAGAAGAACCGGCGGTTCCTGAGTTTGGCGATGATCCATCGCGTCGCGACCTGCACGGCGACTTCGACCTTGGCCTTGGCAAAGGTCGTCGACTGCAGGTCATGCGGGTACGACCCAGCAAACGGTGCGGATCACGCATCCTTTCCATCCGCTTTGCGGTCGCAAGTTCGAGCTGATCTGCCGGCGCCGTCATTGGGGCGAAGACCGGGTGGTCTATGCGGGCCAGAACGGTCGACTTTGCACGATCGCCAGCGCCTGGACCGATATCGATTCACCCGATGAGTTCCGGCTGATCGCTGCGGGTAGAGCAGCCTTTTGCGTGGTTGACCTGTTGGCACTTTGTGACGCGCTGGACCGGCTCGCGGAGAGCATGGGCGCCGGCGATGCGTAAATATAAATACGCCGCACGTGTAAAGATAATAACGCCATGCCGTGGACGCGATACGGCGTGTTACGTCACAAATATCAACATATATTCATCATATTGCGTCTTCATCTCCATTGACACTCAATATATAGAGGCGTATTTATATTTACGTAAGATTGAGACCGAGCATGGCCAGGGCGAAGAAGCGGGATCCGAAGAGCGAGGCGCTGGCGCAAGACGGCGTCCTCAATCCAAATCCGGAAGCCGTCCGCGACCCCTCGTTCGTCAGCAACCCATTCTTCGATGCGAAGGACCTGGTGCAGGTGCGCTACGAGATGGTGCGACGTCACCAGATCGACGGCGTTGCGATCAGCGAGGCCGCCGAGACATTCGGCGTGACGCGCCCGACCTTCTACAAGGCGCAGACCGCCCTGCAGACCGCCGGACTTGCCGGCCTGTTGCCGAACCGGCGAGGCCCCAAAGACGGCCACAAGGTCTCCGCCGAGGTCGTTGCGTTCGTCGCCGCTCTCAAAGCTGCAAGACCCGAACTGACGACGTCGCACTGCCTGGATGCGATCGAGGCGCGGTTCGGCGTCAAGGTGCACAGACGCAGCCTGGAGCGGGCGCTGGCACGCAAAAAAAAACGACTCAACCCAGCTTGATCGTCGCGCCTGCGGACGCAGCGGACAGCTACGAGAAGCTACGCGCCGCCGCATTGCGTGCCGAGTTCACGGCCTGCCCTGGTCTCACCATTCTTCGTCGACGGGGATTGGCAGCGTGGATCCGAGCGCGCGGACAGGAGGTGGATACCGAGGCCGTCTGCTACGACCATCGGCTCACGCACTCGGCCCCAGACAATCCGTCGCCTGCAACAAGCGACGTCACGCGCCTCATCGCCGGCATCCTCGTCGCCATCGCAATGGAGCCCTTCCATGCCTGAACTTAAAGTCACTGCCGACCATCTCAAGCGCGACGCTTACCTCTATGTCCGCCAATCGACCCTTCGCCAGGTCGCCGAACACGGCGAGAGCACTGAACGCCAATACGGGCTGCGGGATCGAGCCGTTGTGGCCGGCTGGCCGGTCGAGCGCGTTCACGTCATCGATCGCGATCTCGGCAAGTCTGGCTCAAGTACGAAAGCGCGCGACGGCTTCCAGCAACTGGTGAGCGAGGTGGCGCTCGGCAAGGCCGGTATTGTCATGGGGCTGGAGGTCTCGCGCCTTGCGCGCAACTCGGCCGACTGGCACCGGCTCATCGAGCTTTGCGCATTGACGGCGACGCTCATCCTTGACGAAGACGGTATCTACGATCCAGCCAGCTTCAACGATCGCCTCTTGCTCGGCCTCAAAGGTACGATGAGCGAGGCCGAGCTGCACATCATCAAAGCGCGCATGCGTGGTGGTCAGCTCAACAAGGCCCGTCGCGGCGAGCTCGAGATGTGCCCTCCGGTCGGGCTGGTTTACCGGAACGATCGGACGATCGGCCTCGATCCCGACCTCCAGGTGCAGAACGCAATCCGTCTCGTGTTCCACACATTCGAGCAGACCGGAAGTGCGATGCAGACAGTCCGCTTCTTCCGGGAGCAAGGTTTGCTGTTCCCGCGCCGACTCCGGACAGGACCGAACAAGGGTGATCTCCTGTGGGCGGCGCCGCACCATGCGCGCGTTCTGCAGGTGCTCCACAATCCGCGCTACGCTGGCGCTTTTGCGTATGGCCGAACCCGCATACGGCACCGGCCCGATGGTGGCACCAGTGTCGTCAAGGTTGCCAGGGCCGATTGGCAGTTCGTTATGCCGGGGATGCACCAGGGCTACATCGACTGGGAGCGCTTCGAGGCCAACCAGCGGCGGCTCGCCGACAACGCTCGTGCCTTCGGTGGCGACCGGCGGTCGGGACCGGCGCGCGAGGGACCGGCGCTTCTCCAAGGTCGCGTGGTCTGTGGCCTGTGTGGCGAACGCATGGGTGTGCGCTACAGCCAGGAGCACGGCAGCACCGTCCCCACCTATCTGTGCCAGGCGAATGCGGTACGCCGCGCGGGATGGACCTGCCAAACGGTTTCCGGGAAGATCGTCGATGCGGGGATCGCAGACCTGATGATCGAGCTGATGACGCCGATGACGCTGGCGGTCACCCTTGAGGTGCAACGCGAGCTTGAGGCGCGCGCCGCAGAGACCGATGCAGCGCGTCGCCAGCATGTCGAGCGGATGCGCTATGAAGCCGAGCTCGCGCGTCGACGCTACATGAAGGTCGATCCCGACAATCGACTCGTCGCCGATTCACTCGAGGCCGAATGGAACGACAAGCTGCGTCGTCATGCCGATGCCACCGAAGACTACAAGCGCCGTAGCAAACAGCAGGCTGTGGCACTCAGCGCAGAAGCCCAGCGACGCATCCTTGACCTCGCCGAACAGCTTCCGCGGATCTGGCAAGATCCACGAGTTGACTCCCGCGAGCGCAAGCGCATCGTGCGTCTGCTCATCGACGACGTAACCCTAGTCAAGTCGCAAACCATCACCGCTCATGTGCGCCTGTCTGGCGGCGCCACGCGTACCTTGGTGCTCGACCGGCCGCTCCCCATCGCCCAGATACGCAAGTTCAAACCTGAACTCGTCGCCGAGGTTGATCGTCTTCTTGACCATCATTGCGATCGCGAAATCGCCGAGATCCTCAACAATCACGGATGGCGTACGTGGGAGGCAAAGGCGTTCAATCTTAAGAAGGTCGCCTTCATTCGCTGCGCGTACAAACTTGCGAGCCGATATGAGCGGCTGCGTCGACGTGGTATGCTCACGACGCGCGAGATCGCCGCCAAGTTCTGTGTCTCCGAGACAGCCGTACACACGTGGGGTCGCCAGGGGCTCATCACAAAATGTTATACGGACAGCCTGAACCGTGGCCTCTGGGAGATCCCCCAGGGCATGACGATCCGCAAGGGCTGCGGTGGGCGCGGCGCCCGCCCGGCGCAGCTCACCGCCATCACCGCGCCATCAAAGGAATGAGGTGCAGTATGAAGCGCTCGCCTTGTCGCGCGGCTTCCTGGGCCGCGCCGGCACGATCGCCGTGCCGTAGTGCGCCGCCATCTCGGCATAGCCGCGATTGACGGCGGGCTCGTAGAAGCAGGCTTTGGTGATGCCGGACTTCAGATTGTCGCAAACCACCATCGCCGGCACGCCGCCGAAAAAGGCGAACGCGCGCGTGTGCGATCCGATCCAGTCGGGCAGCGATTGCGTGGCCGTTGCCTCGGCGTAGGTGTAGCTCGACGCACCGAGGGCTGCGACGAACAATTGGCAGGTATGCACCTCGCCGGTCGTCGCGTCGAAAATGTCGATCGTCGTGCCGGCATAATCGACGAACAGCTTCTCGCCGGCCACGTGCGCCTGCCGCATCGTGGGTGACAACCGGCCTTCCCAGGCGCGATACAGTTCGCAAAACCTCGAACGGCTGTAACCGTCGGGATGGGTCGCGCGGTACTCCTCCCACACCAGTTGCAGCGTCACACCCTTGCGGCGCAACTCGCGATGAACCGCCGGCCAGTCCGGCAGCGACCGCCAGTCCTTGGCCGCGGCCGCAGGCGCCGGATACAGCCGGCTTTCCAGCGCGGCGTCGCCGAGATCGTCGGGCAGCGGCCAACTGATACCAGCCTCACGCGACCGACGCAGACACGCCCCGGCAGCGGTCGGGCCGATGCCAAGGCTGGCCGCGATCTGACGCTTGGACAGGCCGGCTGCCGACAGCCGCAACACATCCCGGATCTTGCGCATGGGTAATCTCGATTGGGCCATTCCCGCTCCTCTGGAAAAGGAGCGAGGTCCGGCTGATTCGCGGATCACCCAACGGCGTTCATCACGCCCGTCCACAACCCTGTTGCCCTGGTCGCCATGGACCGGAACAGGTGGTCGTCATCGATCGGAATTGGTGGTCGCCATCAACCGGATTCACCGGTCGCCATGCCCCGGAGCGCGCA
>NZ_JBAURI010000081.1:0-3057 GCF_049581145.1 Bradyrhizobium sp. | reverse complement strand
GGTGAACATGCGCTTGACGTTCCATGCCATGGTTACGAGGCTCCATTCGCCGCGAGCCTTTTCCTGGCCACGCATCGAGAACTGGCGAAAGCCCACCAGGAGCACCACCTTTACCTTTCTGCAGATGCTCGACGCAAACCGTACCGCACGCCCAATGGATGTCGGGGCACGGCTACCAGCTTTTGCTATGCGGCAACACCGTCGATTAATCCAGAATCCACGCGTAAAGCCTGACCTGAAAGATGGCGTTCCCGCGCTCGTTCATGACGTTCATCTGCCACTCGCAACCAGGTGCGAGGTCGGCGAAGATATCCCGCCCGCGATCGGCGCAGAGCGCCATCGCTCCCTGACGCGCGGCTTCGTCGCTCTCGAAGGCCATCTCGATAACGTCGGAAGGCTTGCCTTGATTCAGCTGAAATAAGAAACGCGGCATGGCGCTAGCCCCCGCAGAATGAATGATTCGAATCTGCCGATACTGGACTCTTCTTTCGCGAAAGGGAATCGATCTCTCGATGGAGAGGACAAAAGGGCTCAGCCGTCCTCCTCGTCCCAGCCAATCTTGGACATTCATATTCGTGTTGGGGCAGGTGAAAATGAAGGCAGCCATGAACCGCAATACAGGGGCCAGGGCGCCCCGATTCTGATCTGGCGCAAAAATGAAGCGGCCCGATAGACATTTGCCTTCGAAGGCCGGGATCCGGATCCCGCCTTTTGACAGGAAGCCAGGCTCCGCGACCATCAAAGGGAGCCACGGACTGTAGTATCGAACCTACCGTCGAGAGAACGCACATGCCGAAGGTGCCGCTGATCCCGACGTTGCCGACACGGCAGACAATTTGGGCGTTGGTGCTCTACGACGAGGAACACATTGTTACCTATCTGCGGGTGCTCGACGTAGGCGCCGAGGGCGCCGCTTGGCGCGAGGTCGCTCGCATCGTGCTGCACAGCGATCCAAATCGCGAACCATATCGCGCGGTAAGCACCAGAGGGCACTCGGTCAGCCGTAGGTCACGAGGCAAGGGATCTCGATGCTCTGCCCGAGCGGCGCATCCGATGGGACTTCGGGGAAATCGAAGGCCGGATGGGGTGCGAAGCGAGCGGCTCCGTTCGCTCGGAGCTAAAATCGGCAAAACTGACCTGCCGCTGCGTTGTCCGGGACACGTTCAGTCCTCTTGCTCCTCTTGATTTCGGCGCGTGCTCGCTTGAGCGGTTTGATATATCGCAGTGCCGCTCGGGTGCCGTAGTTCCTGTGATGCCCTCCTGTTGCCCAGACCGCGCTGAACTTCCGGCACAAGCTGCTCCGCGCATCCTCACGACCAATATCTCGACGAAGGCACCTGCTCCATCGACCTCGTCGAGAGCTTTGCGAACTATTTTGGCCTGAACGTTCCCGCCGCACACGACATCATCCGCGAGGTCGGGCAGGCGGTCGCGGGCTGGCGCGCTGTCGCCACGGCCGTCGGAGCAAGATCGTTCGAGATCGACCGAATGGCCAGCGCCTTCGAGCACGAAGACCTGACGAAAGCGCGATAGGAATCTGGTGCTCCACGAATGGATGGGGCGGATTCCCACTCCGGCAGAGCAACGTCTGTTTGGAATGAACATCTCGGTCTCAGGAACATGACGATGGATTCTGCCAGTCCCTTGTCGTGCGCGAGGTCACCCTGCTCTTCAGGGTCCTGGGGCTTGCCAATTTCGGCCGCCGTGACGTGGGTTCGTCGAAGCCTAACCACATGGACACGCTTGTAGGAACTACGGCGCTGCTCCGAACAGGGCCGGCATCGCTTGCGCCGAACCGGTTGCCAGATCGTGGTTTGCTGTTTGCGCGGCAATGTCGTCGGCTCGAAGGCAATGCAAATGTCACAGCGTGCGCAACCGACTTCAAGGCAGCGAAAGCCCGCGTTCAGCGGCTCGGCGAGAAAGGGCGATGGCTGGGTCGCTTCGCCATAGACTTGCATGCGCATGTTCCATGCCTCACAGCCGCCGCGTCGGCGCAAGGCGATTTCTCCCGGGCGCGCCGATCGGCAGCCCGAACGGTGTCGCCTCTTCGCCATCCAGCGAAAGATATCCGCCACCAACAGGGAACCCGATCGACCCGCAGCCGATTGTGACCCGGGACCCCAGGCATGAGGAATTGACGGTGACACATCCATCCAGCGAGGCGCCGCTGCGGTTCGTGCAGATCGGCGACCTGCACCTGACCGACCATGGAATGCAGAACTATCGGGACTTCATCTGCGTCGTTCATGAGCTCAATCGTCACGTCGGCGAAGACATCGATTTCGTGTATATCCCGGGCGATAATGCCGATGATGGCACCGATGCACAGTTCGATCTGGTGCGCGGTGGCCTCAACAAACTTCGCCTGCCTTGGCATGCGATTCCCGGCGATCATGATTTCAAGCCGCGGTCGCTGGAACGATTTTATCGGGGCCTGAAGGTCCGGAAGCTTCCCTATGCCGAGGAGATCCGCGGATGCGTCTGCCTGTTCCTGGACATTGTATCGCAGGGTACCGGCGGTCCCGACTTCAAGCTCGGTCTGGAGCAATTCTCGTGGCTGAAGCAAAGACTCGCGGCGGCCAAGCACGAGAACAAAAGGTGCATCGTCTTCATGCACACTTATCCGGCTGACCTCGGCGAAGAGGCTCGTGAACTGTCGCGGTTGCTCGACGAGAGTAACGTCCGACTCGTCGCGATGGGACACACGCATTACAACGAAATCGCTCACGATGGCCGCACCATCTACGCCGCGACGCGCTCGACGGGTCAGATCGAGGAAGGTCCCGTCGGCTTCAGCTTTGCCGCGGTCGATGGCGAGGTCGTGATCTGGCGCTTCAAACCGCTCGATTCGCCGTGGCCCTTCGTGATGATCACCTGCCCCGCCGACCGCCGGCTGGCGATCGACGGAATCGAGGAGATCTCGCCTTTCGTTCGCGCTTGCGTATGGGGGGCAACGCCCGTGAAGTCTGCCAAGTATCGCATCGACGATGGCGCATGGCAGCCCTTGTCACCCACGCATCGCGGACTCTTCTCAGCCCCGATTGCAGCCAGCGTGGA
>NZ_JBAURI010000080.1:0-1639 GCF_049581145.1 Bradyrhizobium sp. | reverse complement strand
CCGAGCGCACGAGATCGTGCTCGGCGCGCTCAGCCCGACGCCAGCGCTTGCGTGGCCGCTCCTCGCCGAGCGGCTCGGCGCGGATGTCGTCGTCAAGCATGAGAACCATTTGCCGACCGGCGCATTCAAAGTGCGCGGCGGGCTCACTTACGTCGATGCGCTGATTAAGCGCGAGCCGGCGGCGCGAGGGCTCATTTCGGCGACCCGCGGCAACCATGGCCAGAGCCTCGCCTTCGCCGGGCGGCGCGCCGGTCTCAAGGTGACGATCCTCGCGCCGGAAGGCAATTCTCGCGAGAAGAACGCCGCCATGCGCGCTCTCGGCGCCGAACTGATCGAATTCGGGCATGATTTTCAGGCGGCGCGCGAAGAGGTGGCGGGGCGGGCGGAGAAAGGCGGCCTCAATGCCGTGCCCTCCTTTCATCGTGATCTCGCCGTTGGCGTCTCGACCTATGCGCTCGAGCTCCTGAGCGAGCGCTCCGATCTCGACGTTCTCTATGTCCCGATCGGCCAGGGGTCGGGAATCTGTGGCGCCATCGCGGCGCGCGACGCGCTTGGGCTTAAGACCGACATCGTCGGCGTCCAGTCGACGGAAGCGCCGGCTTATGCGCTTTCGTTCGCCGCCGGCCATGCGGTTCGCACCAACAGCGCTGATACCCGCGCCGACGGCATGGCGACCCGCATTCCCGACGAGGAGGCGCTTGCCGTGATCACCAATGGCGCGGCGCGGATCACGCTGGTCAGCGACGACGAGATCGCCGTCGCCATCCACGCTTATTGGACCGATACGCACAACCTTGCCGAGGGCGCGGGCGCGGCGGCGCTCGCCGCGGCGATGAAGGAGCGATCGCGTCTCAAGGGACGCAAGGTCGGGCTCGTATTGTCGGGGGGCAACATCGACTTCGACTTCTTTCGGCGATGGGTCATGGCCGAGCCTAAAGCGGCCGCCGCATGAAACCTGACGCCGTCCCGGGAGCAAAGGACATGAATGTGATGAGCAAGACCTCTGCCGCCCAGCCGCTGTCGCCCTATTCATCGGCGACCGCGAAAGCCAAGATCGAGACCCACACCCTCTCCGTGTTGGTAGACAACGAGCCCGGCGTGCTGGCGCGGGTGGTCGGCATGTTCTCGGGCCGCGGCTATAACATCGAGAGCCTGACGGTCGCCGAGGTCGCGCACGAGACCCATCTCTCGCGCATCACCATCGTCACCTCCGGCACGGCCGAGACCATCGAGCAGATTCGCCATCAACTCGAGCGTCTGGTTCCGGTCCATTCGGTGAAGGACCTCACCTTGACGGTGCGTGCGATCGAGCGTGAGCTCGCGATGATCAAGGTCAGGGGCAAGGGGGAGAACCGGGTCGAGGCAATGCGCCTCGCTGACGCTTTCCGCGCCAAAGTCATCGACGCGACGACCGAGAGCTTCATCTTCGAACTGACCGGCGCGCCGCGCAAGATCGACGATTTCGTCGAGCTCATGCGTCCGATCGGGCTGGTCGAGGTTTCGCGCACCGGAGTAGCCGCGATCTCGCGCGGGCCGGAGCCGATCTGAACCCAATTATTCGGTCCGTCCGCCTCAACATCCCGCTTGCCGCGCCGCCCGCGCCAGCCCACATCGACGCGTGGCGAGCGAAGCGGAGGGC
>NZ_JBAURI010000079.1:0-10158 GCF_049581145.1 Bradyrhizobium sp. | reverse complement strand
CTCCGGACGCTGGCCGGCGTCAGCGCGACAAGCCACGGGTTTGTGCTGGCGCCGCGCGGCGCGCGCGAGGTCGTCGTGCTGGCACGGCCGGTCGAAGACCAGCATGCGGCAGTGCTCGCCTTTCTCGCCGACGGCGAGTCGTGGTCGAGCTCGGCGCTGGGGCTCGCGCTCGGCGTTGGCCAACGCACCGTGCAGCGCGCCCTCGACCAGCTTGCGGCCGCAGGCAAGGTGCAGTCGTTTGGTCGCGGGCGAGCCCGACGCTGGATGACCCCGCCGGTGGCCGGATTCACGACGACGTTGTTACTCCCGGCTCCGCTGCCGAATGGTTAGCGTGGCCGCCATTGCCGAATGACAAGGAGCGCAACATGAAACGATCAGCGGCTGAAATTCTCCATGAATACGGGCCCTTCCCCGGTGTCGACAGTGTACACGGGGTCACCTATGACGGCGAGCAGGTCTGGTTTGCTGCCGGCGACAGACTGCTCGCCTTCGATCCCGCGAGCGGCAAGCCGCTGCGCTCGATTGACATCGCCGCGCACGCCGGAACGGCCTTCGACGGCAAGCATTTGTTTCAGATCGCTAAGGATCGCATCCAGAAGATCGATCCGAAGACCGGTGATGTGCTCGACACGATCCCCGCACCCGGCGGTGGCCGTGACTCCGGACTCGCCTGGGCTGAAGGCACGCTGTGGGTGGGCCAGAACCGGGACCGCAAGATCCATCAGATCGATCCCCAGACCGGCGCAATCTTGCGCACCATCGAGTCGAACCGCTTCGTCACCGGCGTCACCTGGATCGACGGAGAACTTTGGCATGGCACCTGGGAAGGCGACGAGAGCGACGTGAGGAGGGTCGATCCGCACACAGGCGAGGTCCAGGAGCGGCTCGAGCTGCCGCACGGTACGGGTGTGTCCGGACTCGAATCCGATGGCGGCGACCGGTTCTTCTGTGGCGGCGGAGTCAACAGTGCCAAGGTGCGAGCCGTCCGTCGGCCGAGGCAAGCCGCCGCGGCCAGGAGCGATTCCAAGGTCCCCGCAGGCTCGAAGCGCAAGTAGTCGACGCGCCCGTTGGGGCTTGATGAGAGCTTGCGTCAACTTTAGCTTCAGACGCATCGCCGCGCGCTGCAACAAACCGGTCACTGCGCTGGGTAGGCCGTCATGATCCCGCTGGCATTCGAGGCAGATATCCGCGCAAGTGCCGAGCGGGTTTTTTCGCTGCTGGCCGACTTGCGCGATTATGACCGCTGGCTGCCGCCCTCATCGTCCTTTCGCGGCACCGTCAAAATATCCGACGGGCCGATCGCGGTCGGCACCACCTATATCGAGCCCGGGCCGCTCGGGACGCGGTACGGCGTTGTCACCGACATGGTGCGCCCGACCCGGCTGGCGTTCGAGCAGCCGATGACCTTGAAGCCCCGCTGGACCGGCGCGATCGGCATCAAGCTATCGCATACGCTGACTCAAAACGGTCCCACCGTTCATCTGCTGCGCGCGCTTGAACTCACACCGCAGGGACCCATCCGTTGGGCGATGCCCATTGTGGTCAGGATGTTCCGCGCCGAGAATGCGCGAATGATGCGGACGCTCAAGGCTTACGCCGAGGCAAATCCGGGCTGAGCTAGCCGGACGCGCCGTCGTCCAGGCTCACGATCACGGCTGCGTTGGCGATGACGATGGCATCGCCGCCACTCTCGGCTGGAATCTCGAGCCCGCCCTTGACCGCGGTGACGGTCACGGTGCCGTAAGGCAGCTCTTTCGCGACTTCGGCCGCGTTGACCGCGCCGGGGTCCGGCACGCCGATCGTGACATCGACGAACATGTCCTTCGCGGTCTTGCCCACCATCCGGAAGAAGCCGACGCTGGAGTGCCGGATGGCATCCGACACCGCGCGCCTGGCAGCCTTGGTGGCGTCTTTGCCATGAACGTCAACGCCCATGCCCATTTCGGTGAGACAACGCACGCGTGCCATTTCAGTCCTCTTTCGTTGAATGGAAGGAGCTATTCGGCTTCATGATTCTCCGGGCCCGGCTCCAGGCCCGGCTCTGCGCCCACTCGATCTCTGTCATATGCGAAGCTTGCCGCGCGAGTCCATTCACGCTGTCGTCCTGCGGCGCGTGGTCCAGACGTGTCGCGTGGTCGTGTCACGGGAGAAGCGCTTCAGTGGATCGCGATCGCCGATGTTCAAACTTCCGGGACGTTACTTGCAGGCTGCCTCACTCGATCCACCGGACCGCCATCGCGACGCGCTGCCGGACCAGCAGGACGCCGGCAGGAGCTTGAAGCCGTAGAACGATCGCCCTGGTTGCGCGTGTTCCGGCGGCGCTGCTTCGGCGACCTTCGGTCTGGGACGACAATCGGACGCCTCGTCCGTTTGTCGTGGCGTGCCTCTCCCGGGGTCGATCTCCCCTGCTCCGCATGGCGCGCGTGGCACGTTGGCAGATGTAACGTTGGCAGGTGGAACGTTGGCGGCTGGAATCCTGGCGGGTGGATTATTGGCGAGTGGTATATTGGCGGGCGGCCTGACATCGGCCAGCACGCGACGGCTGACCGGCGGCGGTGGCCGCATCGCGATCGGCCGATATGCACGCTGAATCGGAGCGAACTCCGGAATGTCACCGATGTCCCGATACCGTATCACGCGGGGAGGCGGCGGCGAAAGGCCTCGTTCTGCCGCGACCTCGCGCCCCGGGAACGGCGGCGCGTCGGGGCGTGGATCGTCCATCTGCGGCCGCACCGCAATCGGCCGATAGGCACGAGGGATCCGCTCGAACTCCGTCATGTCCCCGGTGTCCCGATGACGTATCAAGCGGGGCGGCGGCAAGGGCAGGCTTCGTTCCGCCGCGACCTCGCGCCCCGGCAATGGCGGCGCATCAGGGCGTGCATCGTCCGGCTGCGGCCGCACCGCAATCGGCCGAGAGGCGTGCGGAATCGGGGCGAGCTCCGGCATGTCACCGGTATCCTGATAACGTACCACGCGTGGCGGCGGCTCGGACAGGTTTTGCTGCGGCGCGGCCTCGCGCCCCGGTAATGGCGGCGCGTCAGGTCGTGCGTCGTCCGTCACCTCGATGGTGGTCTGGTCCGGGCCTTCCTGTTGCACCAGGTCGAACAGCAGTTCGGCATGATGGGGATGCAGCCGCACGCAACCATGCGACGCCGGTCCGCCCAGCTTGTCGATCGCGTAGCTGCCGTGGATCGCATAGCCATTGTGGAAGAAGATCGCATAGGGCATCGGCGAGTTGTAATAGGCGCGGGAGAACCAGTTGCGCTCCATGCGCTGAGGCGTGTAGACGCCGTTCGGGGTTGCCATCTCATCGCGGCCGGTGGAGACGGGCCACATATAGCGCACATAGCCGTTCTGGATGACCATCATGCGTTGCGTCGCCTTGTCGACGAGAATATCGAGCTTGGCCTCGGCGCCTTCGATGCCGACGAACCATGCCAGCGCCGCGGCGAGGATGGCGGCATGGCCGCGCATGACGAACTCCACCGATTTTTGCTGGGTCGATAACGCAAATGAATCCGGGTGCTTTTTTGGCTAAAATCAGACTGGGCTCCGCCCGCACGCGGCTGCGCGTGCGCCATTGATCGCAAAATGCTTGTGCGATCGGCAGTTAACGACAGGAGCTAATTGTTCACCATATCTGCAAAGCTCTTCGCACCGCCCATCTCGGGCATCGCCGGTCGGCATTTCGTTGTTTCGCGCGCCGGATTGATCATTTGCTGAGCAGAATTGCGCGCCTATTGCGACGATTCAGCCGCAGCGACGGCGCCACGGTGAGGCGACAATCCGCCGCCCGCCCAAATGGTGTCGAAATCTCGGCGTCGAGACATCTGCATTGCGGCCACCGCCGCCTGTCTGCAAAGTTGTGTCGCCGCCGCGCATGCAATCAGTGCGTGTGCCAAGCGCTGCCGAGCTCTGCGAACGATCTCGAAGGTGCCTCTCCACCTTTAAGATCGTCACATCCGAAAAATCCGTTCACCAAAAAAGTGTTCCGCAGAGTGAAAGTTTCCGCCGCCTTGAACGCTCCAACTCGTGCCCTCAAAAATGCCAGAATCAAACGTCCTTTTAGCGGTCAGTGCACCATGGCTACGTCGACAGCGGCATTCGTAGTCCCACTCTGGGCAACCACATTCTAAAGCGCGCGCGCATTGCGAGTGAGGGAGCATGCTTATTGGGCCACGTATTTCACGCGTGACCGCTGAGCCTGCGACAAGGTCCCGTTGCCGGTTGCGACCAATCAAGCAAGGTTTTTTGGCGTTTCGTCGCAGCGCAAGGAGATATGCGCAGTGAATTTTGGTTTTGTGCTCTCGCTCGTCCTGGTGATCCTTGCGGTCGTTGGCGTGTTCATCGAGATACCGATTGTCAGCAACTACGCCTTCTGGTTCGCGATCGGCGCCTACATCATGCTCGCGGGCACCAGGGTCTAGTCCGAGTTCGCCGCTTGCTCAGCGTGATCCGAGGTTGAGAATTCCGACGATGCCGGACGCGAGCATCCCCAGGGGACCGCCCGACAATGGTCGCGACACATCTTCCACGTCATATGGAACATCCCGCAATGACCGCTCCTCCGGCTCGGATGGGTCGGCATCCCAGCCGGAGCGCTCGTAGCCGTAGGGAACGGTTTCGTAGCCGTTCCCTCCCCAAACCGGCGCGGGAGGCCGTGGCGCCTCCTCCTCATAGCGATAGCTGGAAGGTTCGTAGCGATAGCCATACGGCGTACGCCAGCCCCTGACACCACCATAGCCATACGGGAACGGCCGCGCATAGGATCGATAGCCGTAGCCATATGGATAGTAGCCGTAGTGACGGCGATAGTAGTGGTGCGCAGGCCAGCCATAACGCCGCTCGACATAGTCGCGTTCGACGTAGTGGTAGCGGCGCTCATAGACGAGACCCGGTCGTGAACCCGAATAGCAATGACGGTAGCAGCCGCACGCTGAGCAGCCGCGGTCGTAGTAACGGTAGCGGGGCGCGTAACGATAGGGTGAATAACCGCAACGGTAGGAACAGGGCGAGGAACCGTAATAGGATTCGCCGTAGTAACCGGCTTGCGCGGGCGCTACGACCACGACGGAACCGAGAATTGCGAGGACGCCTGCGACGATCAATGCCAATCGGATTCGTCCTGGCGGGCGGGCGGTGGCAGGACTGTTCATGGTAACCTCCAACATGCGAGCGCTTGGTCAAGCCACAGTCGTGGCAGAAAATCCGACTAAAGTGCGACCGGTTGCACACGCAACCAAATCGGCGGCTGCGCACCCGCTTTGCACGGATCACAAATCCAGTTCGACCTGTGGCGACGACGGCGCGGCGGTGGCCGATCTAAGTGACAGGAAACACGACGGTTTCGATCAGAGTTCCGCTGCGGCCGCCGCGGCCGATCCCAGTTCCGCTATCGCGGTTAACCATCTTCTTTGGAATTTTTTCGGCTTCCAGCGCGAACGTGATGCCCGGACGCGACGGTCGACGGTCGACGACACGCGCGCCTCTACGACAGCGGCAATGTCAGGCAACCTGCTCCTGGGGCATTTCGACCAGCCCGCGAAAAAGATCGGCGTAGCGGCTGGCCGGATTGCGCCACGACACGTCGGTCGACATGCCGTTGCGCTGGATCCGTCGCCAGGCAGCGACGTCGTGAAACGTTGCGCAGGCCCGCAGCAGCACATCGGCAAGATGTTCGGCGGTCACCGGTGCGAACTTGAACCCGGTCTGCCTGCCGCCGGTCACGGCCACATCCCCGGCGTCGACGACGCTATCCTCCAGGCCGCCGACACGGGACACGATGGGAACCGTGCCGTATCGCAAGGCACAAAGCTGCGTCAGACCGCATGGTTCGAACCGCGACGGCACCACGACCGCGTCCGCGCCTGCCTGGATCAGGTGGGCCAGGCCTTCATCATATCCGATCGAAACGCTCACCCGCTCCGGATCGGCCTGCGCGGCCGCGCGGCACCGGTACTGCAGCCCGCGATCCCCGCTTCCCAGGATGGCCAGCTGCATCCCCTCGCCGACGATCGTCGGCAGCGTATCGAGCAGAAGATCGATCCCCTTCTCCGTGGACAATTGACCGATGATGCCGAGCAGAAACGCGTCCGGCGCGGGCCGCAGGCCCAGCCGCCGCTGCAGCGCCACCTTGTTGACCGCCCGGTTCTTGAGAGCCTCTGCTTCGAAACAGCTCGGCATGTCCGCATAGAAACAGCCGGGGATGTGAGGATCCGTCGCAGGATCCCAGACCGAAATGTCGATGCCGTTGGTGATCCCGCTGAGGTCAGAGCATCGGTCGCGCAAGAGACCGCCAAGTCCCACACCACCCTCGTCGCTCAGGATCTCCTTGGCATAGGTCGGCGAGATCGTCGTGATGCGATCGGCAAAATACAGACCGGCCTTGAGGAACCCGATCTGTCCGTAATATTCGACACCGTGAACCGAAAAGGAGTCTTCTGGCAAACCGAGCGCAGCGAGCATCTCGCGCGGGAACACACCTTGATAGGCAATGTTGTGAACCGTCATCACCGTCGCTGGACGTCGCCGCTTGCTGTAATGCAGATACGCCAACGTGGGGGCGGCGTGCCAGTCATGGGCATGGACGATGTCGGGGACAAAGGACGGGACGGCCCCAAGCGCGATATCGGCCGCAACGCGCGACAGCGCCGCAAAGCGCAACGCGTTGTCCGGCCAATCCGCGCCCTCAGGCGTGAGGTAAGGGTTTCCGGGGCGCGCGAACAGGTGCGGCGCATCGAGCACGAACAGGCCGAGTTCACAGGATGTCGCCCGCAGCAGCCGGGCGTCGCCGCCGAAAAAGTCGGGCAGATGAAGCACGCCTTCGACAGACCCGAGCGACATCATGACACCAGGATATCCCGGCACCACCGTGCGGACCTCGATGCCCTCCGGTTTCAACGCGATCGGCAGTGCGCCGGTGACGTCGGCCAGCCCGCCAGTCTTGATCAGGGGAAAAATCTCCGAGGCGACCGAAAGCACGCGAATGGACTTCATGCACTCAACCCGTCGAACACAGTCTGGGTGACCACGCAGACTCGCAAAACAATTTAACTACGAGCGATTCGTAGCCCTTGATGATGTCGACATTGAGTCTGGCGGTCCGCCGCTCTACCCTCTTTGCGTGTTATTATATATTAATCAACCTAAGCGGAAATAAACATCGCCCCCCAATACCGCCGTTGGTGATACAATGCGCGTTGGTTTTCGGGATGCGCAGAGCATCGTTTGAACAAGGGAGCTTCCGAAAATGACACGGCATCGCGACTATGTTCCTCACGGCGTCATCCCGGCAGCCCTGCTGCCGTTCAATGACGATTTCTCCATCGACGAAGCGAGTTTCCGCAAGCATCTACGCGACATCGCCGCGGTCGAGGGATTGTCGGCGGTCACCGTCAATGCCCATTCGACCGAAGTCGCGTCCTGTTCCGACGACGAACAGCAGCGGGTGATGGACATCACTGGCGAGGAAATTGGCGCCAAGCTGCCTGTCATTCACGGTGTATGGGCGGACGGCAGTTACGCGGCGGCGCGGATCGCCCGTCGGGCGCAGGCAGGCGGGGCGTCCGCGCTTCTGATCTTTCCGCCGGCTCCGTTCACGCTCGGGCAATCCGCCGAAATGGCGGTCGCGCATTTCAAGGCCATTGCCGATGCCGCCGATCTGCCGCTGATCGTGTTTCAATATCCGCTATCGACGGGGCAAGGCTATCCGGCCGCAACGCTTGCCCGTCTCTGCGACGAAGTGCCGACCATCCGCGCCATCAAGGACTGGACACAGGCCGTTCCGCAGCACGAAGATCATGTGCGCTCGCTGCAGTCGCGCGACCGTCCGGTCAACGTGCTGTCCACCAACAGCGCATGGCTGCTCAGTTCGCTCGTGCTCGGCTGCAATGGTCTCCTGTCCGGCAGCGGTAGCGTGATTGCCGATCTGCAGGCCCAACTCTACCGCGCCGTTCAGGCCAACGATCTTGCGGAGGCCCGCCGGGTCAACGATCGAATCCATCCCGTTGCCAGCGTGTTTTACAGCGATCCCTTTGTCGACATGCACAACCGCATGAAGGAAGCGCTCGTGCTGCTGGGCCGCTTGCCACGTGCCGTCGTTCGGCCGCCGCTGGTCAAGATCAGCGAAACCGAAATCGCTCGTCTCCGCCTGGCCCTCGTCAAGGCAGCGTTGCTCGATGCCGAAGCCGCACGAAGCGCCGCATAAGGGGCGGACTCAAGCACTCCGTGGCTGTTCTATTTTGACGTCCCAACGTCGTTCTGTCCGCGAGCATCGTCGGCTTTCGCTGCCGCAACCTTGCCGGCGGCAATGCCGCGCGACACCTCGGCATCTTTGCCTGCCGCCAGTTCACGCGCCTGCGCGATCCATTTTTCGCGATGGATGCGACCCGAAAAAGCCAGATAGCTGCCGACCCATTTGACATTTTCGTCGGTCCAGGCCGCCATCTGTGAGAAGTGCCAGATGCCGAGGCCGTGCAGCCTGGCTTCGTTCTGCGGACCGATTCCGCGTATGCGCTTGAGATTGTCGGCCTTGCCGAGCGCGCTCACGAGACCGTAGGGACGCCGGCCCGGATGGGTGCCTTCGCCGTCGACGGCTGCCGCCTCTCGCGGAAGACTTTTGCCGAAGCTCTCGGCCGTGGCCGGATCAAGCGGTTCGTCCGCCTTGTCGTCGGCAAGAACGGCTCCGGATTTCAGGGCGCTCGAATGCTGGGTCTCGCCGCCGGCTGCCAGCCACTTGGCTTGCGCGATCCAGTGTTCGCGCTCGACCCTTCCGGGCGAAGCGATGTGGTGTCCGACCCAGATCGCCTCGTCGGGCGTCCAATCTGCAATCTGGCCAAACTGGTAGATGCCAAGCGCATGACAGGCTTTTTCAAGTTTGGGGCCGATGCCCTTGATCAGCTTGAGATCATCGACTTCGCCCTGTTCCGGTGACGCAAGGCCCTGCGGCTTGACGCCGGGATGAAACTCGTCGGCCACCGCCGGCATGGCGGCAACATCCGGCTGTCCTGCGACCTTCACGGCCGCTTCCATCCGCACTTCCGCAGCTTTCGCTTCGACGGCAAGACGTTCTTTCTGGACGGCGTTGACGGCGGCAGCAAGCCGCGTCTCCTTGGAAGCGTCGGCGGCCAGACGTCCGTCTCCAGCAGCCTTTGCGGCCGCGGCTAGACGCTCCACTTCGGCAGCTTTCGCTTCAAAGGCAAGACGGGCATCCTCCGCGGCCTTGGCGGCCGCGGCTAACCGCGCATCTTCGGCAGCCCTCGCCGCAGCGGCTCGACGCTCTTCATCAGCGGCCCTTGCTGCCGCCGCCATGCGTTCCACCTCGGCCGCTTTCGCTTCAAGGGCAAGACGGGCATCCTCTGCGGCTTTGGCGGCCGCGCGCGCATCTTCGGCAGCCCTCGCCTCAGCGGCCAGACGCTCTTCCTCCACCGCCTTGTCTTCAGCGGCCTTCTCTTCCGCAGCCTTCTCTTCCGCAGCCTTGGCGGCCGCCGCCGCGGCCACCAACTCGGCAGCATTCGGTTCAACGGCAAGGGGCTTGGCAACAGCGGCGTCTTCCATGGCGACCGCGGCGGCGTCCTGGTCGGATCTTACGGCCGCCTTGGCGCGTGCACCCAGCACGGCCCTGTCGACTTGCGCGTTGCCGGCAAGGATCGCGCGCGCCAGTTCCCTGCGAGATCTCAGGGTGCGCAGCCAGCCTCCCAACAGTCCACCCAGCGCATAGCAGAACAACAGCAACAGAAATGTCTCTAGATAAACGTCGGCGCGCTGCGGCAGCGCCACGAGAACCGCAACGGCCAGCCCTGCCAAACATGCGGCCACGCTCCAACCCAGCAGATGACTGGTGCCCCCTTCCCCGGCAAAGCGCCACCGCAGCCAGTAACCGACGACGCCGCCCGCAAGCAGCGCCGCAACGAACCACATCCAATCGGTCGTGATGAGATACTGCATGACGCGTGTTCCTCCCAGCCAACTTCGGATTCGACAGACCGCACAATCACGGGGACGTCGCTCAAAATCTCAGAGAGACCAAGAGGTCGAAGCGAAATCGTCCATATCTGAACCGTGGATCCGGTGACGCCAAAAGCGCGATTGGACTTGGCTGCGCGATTCGCGGTTGCTTCGAGCGTCCGCAACGAATCCTGCGAACTCAGGCGAAATCAC